>NZ_JBHVXZ010000129.1:0-27994 GCF_042881395.1 Amycolatopsis sp. NPDC058278
ACCCTGCACGGCGGAACCCAGTACGGCGTCCGCCGAGCCTGAGTCAGGGCAGCCGTTGGCCGAAGAACAGGCTGGCCGCGGCGCCCAGCATGAGGATCAGCGTCCCCACCACCAGCCACGGCTTGCTGGCGTCGGCGTCCTTGAGTTCGTAGCCGATCTGCTCGCCGAGGTCGGCGTAGACCTTCTTCAGCTCCTCGGCGCTGGCCGCCTTGTAGAAGTCGCCGCCCGAGAGCCGCGCGATCTCGCGCAGCGATTCGTCGTCCACGCTGACCGGCTGGGGCTTGTCGTCGATGGTGACCGAACCGTGGGTGGTGCCGAAGGAGATGGACGAGATCGGCACCCCGGCCTGCTTCGCCGCCTGCGCCGCGGTGTACCCGCCGCGCGCCGCGTACAGGTCCTCGGGCACCGTCTGCTTCCCGTCGGACATCAGCACGATCCGCGCCGGCGGCGGCCCGTCCGCCCCGCCGACGACACTCGAGAAGCTCTCCACCGACTGCAGCGCCGCGAAGATGCCTTCGCCGGTCGCCGTCGACTGGGCCAGCTTCAGGTTTTCGATCGCCTTGATCACGCCGTTGCGGTCGGTGGTCGGGTTGACCAGCACCGTCGCCGTGCCCGCGAACGAGATCAGCCCCAGGTTGATCCCCGGCGTCATGTTCCGCGCGAAGCTCGTCGCCGCCTCCTGGGCGGCCTGCAGCCGCGTCGGGAGGACGTCGGTGGCCTCCATCGACAGCGACACGTCGATCACCAGCATCACGGTCGCCCGGTTGCGCGGCACCTTCTGCTCGGCGGTCGGCCCGGCCAGCGCCACCGTGAGCAGCAGCAGTGACAACACGATGAGCACGGCCGGCAGGTGCCGGACCCAGCCCTGGCTCTTCGGCGCGACCTTTTCCAGGAGGTCCAGGTTCGCGAACCGCATGGTCCGCTTCCGGCGCGCCCGCTGCGCGAGCACGTACCCGACGGCGACCGCGGCGACCGCGATCAGCAACAGGAACCACCACGGCGACGCAAATCCGGTCAGGCTCACGCGCACACCTCGCTGACGCTCGGTGCCGCCTGAGCCGGAAGCGCTGTGTTGAATGGTTCGGTCGCAAGCTCCCTCACGCCACACCCCCCGACCAGCGGCGCTTGCGGGCGACGACGAACCGCACCATGTCGGCGATCCAGTCGGCGTCCGTGCGCAGCGTCAGGTGGGCCGCACCCGCGCGCCGCAGCCCCGCCGCCACCCGTTGCCGGTGGGCGTGGGCCGCGGCCCCGAACTCCTTGCGCAGCAAGGCCGAAGCGTGCACTTCGCGCTGTTTCCCTGTCTCCGGGTCGGCCAGCACGACGGTGCCCACCTCGGGCAGGTCGACGTCGCGCGGGTCGAGGACTTCGATTGCGATCAGTTCGTGGCGCCCGCCCAAGGCCCGCAGCGGCCGCTCCCAGGACGTATCGCCCAGGAAGTCGGAAATCACCACGGCCAGGCCCCGCCGGCGCGGCGGCCGGCGCAGCGCTTCGAGGGCCTGGGCGATGTCGCCCCGGGTGCCCTCGGCCGCGCGGGGGGTCTCGGCGAGCTTGCGCACCAGCCCGCGGGCGTGCGCCAGGCCGCCGCGCGCCGGGATGCGGGTCGTCTCGGCGCCGGTGGAGATCAGGCCGCCGATCCGGTTGCCGCCGCCTCCGGTGAGGTGGGCGACCGCCGCGACGGCGCAGACCACCAGGTCGCGCTTCTCGCACAGCGCGGTGCCGAAGTCGAGGCTCGCCGAAAGGTCGGCGACGATCCACGTCTCCAGCTCGCGATCGGCCACGGTCTCCCGGATGTGCGGGGTCGTGGTGCGGGCGGTGACCGCCCAGTCCATCCGGCGCACGTCGTCGCCGGGCTGGTACGGGCGGGCCTCGCCGGGCTCGGACCCCGGCCCCGGCACCAGGCCGAGGTGGTTGCCCTGCAGCAGCCCGTCGAGCCGGCGGCGGACGTCGAGCTCCAGCGTGCGGAGCCCGGCCTCCAGGCGGTCGCCGCGCAGGACCGGCGGCGCCCACGAAGGGCGCTGGCCCTTCTCGTTCTTCGCCATCGCCGGGTTACCTGACCGGCGCGCCCGCCGGGACCGGGCCGCCCTGGCCGGCCCCGCCCTGCGGCCGGGCCGAGACCTGCGGCAGCGGCACGGTCTGCAGCACGCGCGTGATGATGTGGTCGATCGGCACGCCGTCGGCCAGGGCGTCGTAGGACAGCACGAGCCGGTGGCGCAGCACGTCGGGGACGACGTCGACGACGTCCTGGGGCAGCACGTAGTCGCGGCCGCGGACCAGGGCCAGCGCCCGCGCGGCGGCGATGATGCCGAGGCTCGCGCGCGGCGAAGCGCCGTAGGAGACCCAGCCGGCGACGTCGGCGAGGCCGTGCTCGTTCGGCGTCCGGGTGGTCAGCACCAGCCGCACGACGTAGTCGACCAGCGCGTGGTGCACGAACACCTGCGACGCGACACCCTGCAGCCGGACGAGCTCGCCCGGGCTGAGCACCTCGTGCGGGGTGGGCGGGGTGACACCCATCCGGTAGATGATCTCGCGCTCCTCCTCGGCGGAGGGGTACTCGACGACGATCTTGAACAGGAACCGGTCGCGCTGCGCTTCCGGCAGCGGGTACACGCCCTCGTTCTCGATCGGGTTCTGCGTGGCGAGCACGAGGAACGGGTCGGGCATCGGGAACGTCTGGCCGCCGATCGACACGTGCCGCTCGGCCATCACCTCGAGCATCGCCGACTGGACCTTGGCGGGCGCGCGGTTGATCTCGTCGGCGAGCACGAAGTTCGCCACGACCGGGCCGAGCTCGACGTCGAAGCGCTCGGCGCCCTGGCGGTAGATCCGGGTGCCGAGGATGTCGGCGGGCACCAGGTCGGGGGTGAACTGCACGCGGGAGAACGAGCCGCCGACCACCCGGGCGAACGTCTCGACCGCGAGGGTCTTCGCCACGCCGGGCACGCCTTCGAGCAGCAGGTGGCCCTTGGCCAGCAGGCCGACCAGCATCCGCTCGACCAGGCGGTCCTGGCCGACGATGATCCGCTTGACCTCGAACACGGTCCGCTCCAGCAACTGGGCGTCCCGCGCCGGCGTCGCGGGCTGCTGCCCGTTCCCGCCCTCGGCGTAGCCGGGCTCGGTCACTCTGCCTCCTCGAAATCTCGTGCGCCGCCCCCGCGACGGTGATCACGCGGTGCGACCGTACTGCGCCCCCGGTCGTCCGTCTCATCCGGCACGCGGACGAACGCACTTGGCCACGATCAGCCAACACGGTCACCGGTGTGGCACCTGTGAAGCCCCTGTCCGCCTCGCCCGGCGATACCGCCGGCAGCGGAGCAAGACCGAGGCTCCCCGCGGGCCGGCGGTCGCTCAGCGATGCCGCTCGAGGTCCTCGGGCGTGTCGATGTCGTCGGCTTCGCCCCGTTCCGCCGGGACCTCGGCCACCGCCAGCCCGCCCAGGACGCGGCGCAGGGCCGCGTTCTCCGCCTGCTCCGGCACCGCCGCCCGCAGCGCCGGCAACCGCCAGGCACCCAGCAGCCACTGGCGCTCCCCCGCCGCGTCCACCAGGACCGCGCCGTCGCCGTCGCCGACGGCCGCCAGCAGCCTGTCCACTGTGGAGCGCCGGACGCCCGGGAGGTCGGCGGCCAGCACCACGACCGCCTCGACGTCGTCGGGCACGAACACCAGGCCCGCGGCCAGCGCCGCCACCGGGCCGGTGCCCGGGACCGGTTCGCGCGTCCACACGACGTCGAAGCCCGGACGGCGCGGGCCGACCGCGATCACCCGTTCGGCGCCGTCGAGGGCGTGGATCGCGCGGGCCAGCAACGGTTTCCCGCCCACCGACAGCGCCGGCTTGTCCACACCGGACAGCCGGCGGGCCGAGCCACCGGCCACCACGATCCCCGCGTAGCGCACCGGGGCACCCTAGCGGCCCAGCACGACGTAGGTGAAGCCCAGCACGTCCCGGTAGTCCCGGACGTACTGCCGCAACCGCCGATCGAGCCACTCCCGCACCCGTTCCGCCCGGCGGTCGGCCGGGTGCGCCACCAGCCACTCCGCCCAGCCGGCCCGCGAGGTCGACTCGAAATCATCCCACTCCAGCCGGTCGGCGGTGCTGAAGTGCAGCACGCGCCAGCCGGCCCCCGCCGCGGCGTCGAGCAGGTCCGGCAGGGTCAGCAGGTCCGGGCCGAAGATCTCCCGCGCCGCCGGGCCGGGTGCCGCCGCCCAGAAGCCGTCGCCGTAGAGCAGCCGGCCCGACGGCCGCACCACGCGGGCGAGTGCTTCCAGCGCGGCCGTGGTCGAGCCGAAGATGTGGGCGGCCCCGACGCAGAACACCCGCTCGGCCGCAGCGTCCCAGGTCGCGGCGTCCGACTCGGTGAACTCCACCGCCAGGCCACGGGCCGCGGCCGCCGCCCGGCCGCGGTCGAGGCCGGTCACGTCGGTGTCGACGCCGGTCGCGCGCAGGCCCGGCGCCCGGGCGGCCGCCCGCAGCAGCAGCTCGCCCCAGCCGCAGCCGAGGTCGACGAGCCGCCCCTCGGCCAGCGCCATCCGGTCGAGCAGCAGTTCCGCGTGCGGCTCCGACAACGGCGTGTTCCAGCGCATCCGGGTGCGCCGCAGCGCGTTCAGTTCGTCGTCCACGCGGTCGATCTTCGCGACGGCCCCGGCCGCCGTCGAGCGAGTTTCAGCCGACCAGCCGCGTCGCGTACGGCATGATCCCGCCGTAGCGCACCGGGGCGACCCGGACCCGCAGGCCGGACTGCGGCGCCTCGACCACCTGCCCGCCGCCGAGGTAGAGCGCGACGTGGTGGATGCCGCCCGGGCCACCCCAGAACAGCAGGTCGCCGCGGCGCATCTGGGACAGCGGCACCTGCCGTCCCGACGAGTACTGGTAGCCGCTGTAGTGCGGCAGCGAGCGGACCCCGGCGAAGGCGTAGATCATCAGGCCGGAGCAGTCGAAGCCGATCTTGTTGTAGTCGCCGTAGCTGTCGGCGACGCCGCCGTCGCGGATGCCGCGGGTCGCCCCGCTCGCGTTGCCGCCGCCCCAGGCGTAGGGCAGCCCGAGCTTGGACAGCGCCCGCGCGATCACCGCCTCGATCGACGAGCCGGCCGGGCCCGACGGCGCCGGTCCGCCCGACGGACGGCCCTCGCCCCCGGCCGTGGCGGCGAGCGCGGCCTGACGCGCGCGTTCCTCGTCCTCGCGCTGTTTCTGGGCGAGCCAGTCCTGGTAGCGCTGCCGCTGCCCCTGCAGGCCGCTGACCTTGGCCTGGGCGGCGTAGAGCTGCTGCTCGACGTCGGTCTTGTCCTTCTCCAGCCGGGAGTTCTGAGCGGCCTGGCCGTCCTGCGCGCGCTCGGCGGTGGTCTGCGCGGCGTCGGCGCTGTTCTTCGCCCGGCGGGCGGCGTCCTGCTTCTGCTGGGCGATCTCGGCGGCCTTGCGGGCGGCGGCGTCCTTGTTGGACTTCTCGGTCTGCGCCTGCTGGAGCCGGTCGAGGGCGTTGAGCCGGTCACCGCCCACGGCGTCGAGCAGCTGCGCGCGGGCGAGCATGTCCTTGGGGCTGTCCGCGCTCAGGTACGCCGAGAGCGAGCCGACCGTGCTGCCCTGCTGGAAGCTGGCGGCGGCGAAGGTCTTCAGGTCCGCCCGGGCCTGCTCGATGGCCGCCGCGGCCGCGTCCGCTTCGGTGCGCGCGGCCTTCGCGTCGTTCTCCGCCTGCGCGGCGTCGTCCTGCGCGGTCTGCAGGTCGACCAGCGCCTTGTTGGCCTGTTCCTGCTTGAGCTCGACGTCGTCCTGCAGCTGCGTGAGCTTCTGCTCGGCCTGGGCCAGCTGGTTGGTCAGCCGGCCGACCTCACCGGCCTTCGCGTTCGCGTCGGCCTTGCCGGCCTGGATCTCGGAGTCGCTGGGATTCGGCGGCGGCGGGGGTGCCGCGAGGCCCGTGCCCCCGGCGCCGAACAAGATCACCAGCGTGAGCGTGCTCACGCTGAGTCCCCGGCGGACGCGCGGCACTCTCGGACCCCCGCATCGTCCTAACAAGACCGCCACCTCCGCTCACCAGCGCACACCGCGTGTCACTGCAGTCACACCACTATCACAAGCATCAGCGGAAACTTACACAACGTAGGCACCAATTCCCCTCATTGAGGGACCCCGGGATCAGATGGCGCAGCCCACACCGCGTGTCGTCTTGTCCGCTAAACAGGACAGGCGTACTGTTTGAGGCACCGCGAGGTGTGCCATCCCGCATCCGGTCCTACGGTGGGGGTGCGCAAGACTCGCCCCACCGAACCGACCGAACTGACCCGGGACTCCCCTGCCGCGACGGAGCGGCGTCCCCGCCACTGGAGTTAGACGTGACCTCACCCGCCAGCAAGGACAGCTTCGGCGCCAAAGACACGCTGAAGGTCGGCGACGCCTCGTACGAGGTGTTCCGCCTGAACAAGGTCGAGGGCGCCGAGCGGCTGCCCTACAGCCTGAAGATCCTGCTCGAGAACCTGCTGCGCACCGAGGACGGCGCGAACATCACCGCCGACCACATCCGCGCGCTCGGCTCCTGGGACCCGAACGCCGACCCGTCGATCGAAATCCAGTTCACGCCGGCCCGCGTGATCATGCAGGACTTCACCGGCGTCCCGTGCGTCGTCGACCTCGCCACCATGCGCGAAGCGGTCACCGACCTGGGCGGCGACCCCGACAAGGTCAACCCGCTGGCCCCGGCCGAGCTGGTCATCGACCACTCGGTGATCATCGACGTCTTCGGCCGCCCGGACGCCTTCGAGCGCAACGTCGAGATCGAGTACGAGCGCAACCGCGAGCGCTACCAGTTCCTGCGCTGGGGCCAGGGCGCCTTCGACGAGTTCAAGGTCGTCCCGCCGGGCACCGGCATCGTGCACCAGGTCAACATCGAGCACCTCGCGCGCACGGTGATGTCCCGGGGCGGCCAGGCCTACCCCGACTCCTGCGTCGGCACCGACTCGCACACCACCATGGTCAACGGCCTCGGCGTGCTGGGCTGGGGCGTCGGCGGCATCGAGGCCGAAGCGGCCATGCTGGGCCAGCCGGTGTCGATGCTCATCCCGCGCGTCGTCGGCTTCAGGCTCACCGGCGAGATCCCGGCCGGCGTCACCGCCACCGACGTCGTGCTCACCATCACCGAGATGCTGCGCCGCCACGGCGTCGTCGGCAAGTTCGTCGAGTTCTACGGCGAGAGCGTCGCCGAGGTGCCGCTGGCCAACCGCGCCACCATCGGCAACATGAGCCCGGAGTTCGGCTCGACCGCGGCGATCTTCCCGATCGACGAGGAGACCGTCCGCTACCTCAAGCTGACCGGCCGCTCGGCCGAGCAGGTCGCGCTGGTCGAGGCCTACGCGAAGGAGCAGGGCCTCTGGCACGACCCGTCGCGCGAGGCGGCCTACTCCGAGTACCTCGAGCTGGACCTGTCGACCGTCGTCCCGTCGATCGCCGGCCCGAAGCGCCCGCAGGACCGCATCGAGCTGACCGACGCGAAGTCGTCGTTCCGCAAGTCGATCCACGACTACGTGGACGGCGAAGACAACACGCCGCACACGAAGATGGACGAGGCTTCCGAGGAGTCGTTCCCGGCCAGTGACGCCCCGTCGCTGTCCTTCGCCGAAGACGACGCCGCCCCGGTCACCAGCTCGGCCGCGAACGGCGCGTCGGGCCGCCCGAGCAAGCCGGTCAAGGTCAGCACGCCGGACCGCGGCGAGTTCGTCCTCGACCACGGCGCCGTGGTGATCGCCTCGATCACCTCCTGCACCAACACCTCGAACCCGTCGGTCATGCTCGGCGCCGCGCTGCTCGCGCGCAACGCCGTGGACAAGGGCCTCGCGGTCAAGCCGTGGGTGAAGACGTCGATGGCGCCGGGCTCGCAGGTCGTCACCGACTACTACACCAAGGCCAACCTGTGGCCGTACCTGGAGAAGCTGGGCTACCACCTGGTCGGCTACGGCTGCACCACGTGCATCGGTAACTCCGGCCCGCTCTCGGACGAGATCTCCGCGGCGATCCAGGAGAACGACCTCACCGCGGTCTCGGTGCTCTCGGGCAACCGGAACTTCGAGGGCCGGATCAACCCCGACGTCAAGATGAACTACCTCGCGTCGCCGCCGCTGGTCATCGCCTACGCGCTGGCCGGCACGATGGACTTCGACTTCGCGAACCAGCCGCTGGGCCAGGACACGCAGGGCAACGACGTCTTCCTGAAGGACATCTGGCCGACGGCCAAGGAAATCCAGGAGACCATCGACCACGCGATCACGCAGGAGATGTTCACCAAGGACTACGCGGACGTCTTCGACGGCGGCGAGCGCTGGAAGTCGCTGCCCACCCCGGAGGGCAAGACCTTCGAGTGGGACCTCGAGTCCACCTACGTGCGGAAGCCCCCGTACTTCGAGGGCATGACGCCGGAGCCGGCCCCGGTCACCGACATCACCGGCGCGCGCGTGCTGGCGAAGCTGGGCGACTCGGTCACCACCGACCACATCTCCCCCGCCGGCGCGATCAAGCCGGGCACCCCGGCCGCGCAGTACCTCACCGAGCACGGCGTGGAGAAGAAGGACTTCAACTCCTACGGCTCCCGGCGCGGCAACCACGAGGTGATGATCCGCGGCACGTTCGCGAACATCCGGCTGCGCAACCAGCTCCTCGACGACGTGCAGGGCGGCTACACCCGCGACTTCACGCAAGAGGGCGCGCCCCAGGCGTTCATCTACGACGCGGCGCAGAACTACGCGAAGCAGGGCACCCCGCTGGTCGTGCTGGGCGGCAAGGAGTACGGCTCGGGCTCGTCGCGTGACTGGGCGGCCAAGGGCACCTCGCTGCTGGGCGTGCGCGCGGTGATCACCGAGTCGTTCGAGCGCATCCACCGCTCGAACCTGATCGGCATGGGCGTCATCCCGCTGCAGTTCCCGGCGGGCGAGTCGGCCTCGTCGCTCGGCCTCGACGGCACCGAGACGTTCGACATCGCGGGCATCACGGCGCTGAACGAGGGTTCGACGCCCCGCACGGTGCACGTCACCGCCACCAAGGCGGACGGCACCAAGGTCGAGTTCGATGCGGACGTCCGCATAGACACGCCGGGCGAGGCGGACTACTACCGCAACGGCGGCATCCTGCAGTAC
Organism: Amycolatopsis sp. NPDC058278; assembly: GCF_042881395.1. Classification (NCBI taxonomy): domain Bacteria; kingdom Bacillati; phylum Actinomycetota; class Actinomycetes; order Pseudonocardiales; family Pseudonocardiaceae; genus Amycolatopsis; species Amycolatopsis sp. NPDC058278. The sequence continues at coordinate 9,109 of NZ_JBHVXZ010000129.1, forward strand.
GTGCTGCGGAAGATGACGCAGGCGTAAGGGTTTCCGCGGTTCGGAGGGCCTCCCCGCTCGGTGAGCGGGGAGGCCCTCCTGTTACGCGGGTACCGCTTCCCACCGCACGCTCGACACCGACGGCTCCAGCGAGAGCCGCGAGACCGCGGCCTCCATCTGGGCGTCGTCGCGCTGGTCGCCGACCAGCTCCGCCCGCACCTCGACCGTGTGGTCCGCCCGGTCGGTGCTCAGCACCGAGAGCAACCGGAAGTCCGTGCGGGTCAACGACTGCACGAGCAACGCCCGCACGTGCGCTTCCGTCGCGTCGCGCGTGACGGCCTGGAACGCGTACCTCGTCGGCGTCTCGTCCCCGGCGTCCGGGCGGCGGTCCACCGCGCGGCCGAGCGGGCGCAGCACCACGTTCACCCCGACCACGACGGCGGTCCCGGCCGCCGCGACCGCGTACAGCCCGGCTCCGGCGAGGGCGCCGACCGCGGCCGAGCACCAGAGCGTCGCGGCGGTGTTGAGGCCCCGGACGTTGAGGCCGTCCCGCATGATGACCCCGGCGCCGAGGAACCCGATGCCCGAGACGATCTGCGCGGCCACCCGGGTCGGGTCGGCGTCACCGCTCGAGGCCAGCCCGCCGAAACCGTGGGCGGACAGCAGCACGAACAGCGTCGCGCCGACGGCGACGAGGGCGTTGGTGCGCAGCCCGGCCATCCGGGCGCGGAACTGGCGCTCGACCCCGATGACGGCACCGAGGCCGACGCCGGCACCCACGCGCAGCAGCATTTCGAAGATGGTCATTTCCGGCTCTTTTCCGGCGTGCGCGCACTGCCGGACAGGGGACGGTGCGAGCTCAGCCCCGCCGGAAACCTCCGGTGAGCGCGCGCCCGGCCGTCCGAGAACTGTCCGCTGGCATGTGCCGCTCACCTCGCTTCCCGTGTTCGTCGATGATCAACCCGGCCAGCGTAGCCGGTCCCGCGGCCCGGGGAAGGGCCGCGGGACCGGGTTCACACTCAGAACGGCTGGACGTTCGGCTGGAACACCTGCCCGTTCGCCGGCACCTTGAGATCGGTCAGGTAGTCGGCCACGGCCTGGTCGACGCCGAGAGCGTCACCCAGGATGCAGTGGCCGAACGCGTCGACCGAGAGCAGGCGGGTGTTGCCGAGCTCGGCCGCCATCCGCTGGGCGAACTTGTACTGCGTCGCCGGGTCGTAGTAGTTGCCGACCACGACCACCGGCACGTCGGTCTTGGCCCGCCACGGGCCGCGGTAGACGTCCGGCCGCTTCGCTGGCCACACCGGGCAGGCCGCCGTGTCGGCGAACGCCTGGTACCGGCCGAAGGTGCGCGATTCGCGCTCCCACTTCGCGGCGATGCCCGGCACCTGCTCCTGGTTGATCCGGAACGGCTTGTCGGAGCAGTTGACGGCGAAGTACGAGTCGTCGCTGGTGTACGGGCTGTCCGGGTTCTGGTCGGCCAGGCCCTGCTTGCCCGCGGTGAGCGCCTGCATCGGCTTGGCCTGCAGGGTCTGGGCCTGGGCCCCCGCCGGGTGGATGACGGTGTAGAGCGCCTGCAGGTCCTCGGCCAGGGCGGCGAACCGCGCCGGCGAGTACAGGGCGCTCGAAACCCCGCCGGTGAACCGGCTGATGTCGATCGGGTCGGCGCCCGGGAGCGTGATGGGCTGCTTGCGCAGGTACTCCCGCAGCTCGTCGAACTTCGCCCGCGGGTTGCCGTCGCTGAAGGCGCACTTCGCGCCCGCCTGGTCACAGCGCTTCAGGAACCCGTCCAGCGCGATTTCGAACCCCTGCGCGCGCTCGCGGTCGTACTCGACGCCGTCGCTGGTGCGCAGCGCCGGGTCGACGTTGCCGTCGATCACGATCGCTCGCGACTGCTTCGGGAACATCGACGTGTACGTCGAGCCGATCAGCGTCCCGTACGAGAAGCCGACGTAGGTCAGCTTCTGGTCACCGACCGCCGCGCGCAGCGTGTCGAGGTCGCGCACGACGTCCTTGGTGGACATGTGGTTGAGCAGCGAGCCCGCGTTGTTCCTGCAAAACCGGCCGTAGTCGCGGTAGCCGGCCAGGGTTCCCGAAATTTCGGCGCGCGACAGCGGCACGCCGACAAGGGCGCTGAAGACCTCGTCCGCGTCCTCCTGCGTGGTGAAGCAGCGCAGCGGGTTGCTCTCGCCGACCCCGCGCGGGTCGAAACCGATCAGGTCGAAGCGGTCGAGCACCTGCGGCTGGAAGTAGTACTGGCCGCCGATCGGCATCGTCAGGCCCGAGCCGCCGGGACCGCCGGGGTTGAGGAACAGCGAACCGACACGCTTGCCGGGCGTGCGGGCGGCTCGCTTGAGCAAGGCGATGTCGATGGTGCCCAGCGAGGCGTTGTCGTGGTCGATGGGGACGCGGTAGCGCGCGCAGCTGTAGAACTGGACCTGGTCCGCGGGCACGCCGGCGAGGGTGTCGCTCGAGCAGGTGCCCCAGGCGACCGCGGGGGTCGCGCCGACGACGGCGGGCTTGACCGCCGAGTCTTCGGCCGCGGTAGCGGTCCCGGCCGGGCCGGCCAGTCCCACGCCGGCCACGAGCGCCCCCGCCAGTGCGAATGCCCGCACCCGGCTCTGTGTGGATCTCGGCAAGACGGTTCCTCCCTAGGTGACGCTTGCACGCAGCGCCGCGAGATCACGACGTCACGGCGCGTTACCCGGGTGAGACTGGCACAAACCGGTGAATCCCGGCACCGGCCGAACGGATGGTCAGAACCTCTCGGCCACCCGCGTGAGGACGAACACCGGCAACGGCCGGGCGGCCTCGCGCCGCTCCATCGCATACCCCGGCCAGAACGCGAGCAGCTCGTCCCACATCCGCTCGTATTCCTCGCCGCGCAGCTCCCGCGCGAGGACGTCGACCGGCCTGCCCGCCAGCGCCACCTCGCAGCGGGGGTTCGCCCGCAGGTTGAGCGCCCACGCCGGATCGTGCGGACGGCCCCAGTTGGACGCCGTCAGCACGAAGTCGCCCTCGCGCGGGTAGTAGAGCAGGTTGGTGCTGCGGGGCAGCCCGCTCTTGCGACCGGTGGTGGTGAGGCGCAGCGACGGCAGCCCGGCGAGCGCCACGAGGCTCACCCGGCCGCCGAACGCCTTGTGCAGTTTCTTGTCCGCCCACACGACGAAGCGGGCCGTGCGCATCAGCCACGGTCTCGTGCCGGCGGCCCGGGCGAGGGCCCGGAGAGGATTAGCCACGCACGGATCTTGCCAGGCTCACCCCGAACCGCTGCTGGGAGTCGGTCCACCAGTGCTCCAGGGCGAACCCGGCCGCGGCCAGCTCGGCCTCGACGCCGCTCGGGCGGAACTTGGCGGAGATCTCCGTCCGGATGTGCTCCGCGGCGGCGAAGGTCACCGTGAGGTCCGCGCGGGGGATCTCGACGGTCAGCTCCCGGCGGGCTCGCAGGCGCATCTCGATCCACTCGTTCTCCGCGTCCCAGTGCGAGACGTGGTCGAACTCGTCGGGGTCGAAGTTCGCACCGAGGCGGGCGTTGATCACCCGCAGCACGTTCTTGTCGAATTCCGCCGTGACGCCGGCCGCGTCGTCGTAGGCGCGTTCGAGGATCCGGGCGTCCTTGACCAGGTCGGTGCCGAGCAGCAGCCACTCCCCCTCGTCGAGGACCGCCCGGACCGAGCGGAGGAAGGCCGCGCGCTCGGCGGGGAGGAAGTTGCCGATCGTGCCGCCGAGGAAGGCCACCACCCGCGGCTGGCCGTCGGGCAGCAGGTCCAGGTGCTGGGTGAAGTCGCCGACGACCCCGCGAACCGTCAGGCCCGGGTAGTCCTTCGAGATCGCTTCGGCGGCCTCGGCCAGCGCGGATTCGGACACGTCGAGCGGGACGAACGCCTCCAGGGTGCCGTGCGCGGTGAGCGCGTCGAGCAGGAGCCGGGTTTTCTCGCTCGACCCCGAGCCGAGTTCGACGAGCGTGTGCGCGCCGGTCAGCTCCGCGACGTCGCCGGCGTGCGCGGCCAGCACCTCGCGCTCGCTGCGGGTCGGGTAGTACTCCGGCAGCTGGGTGATCTTCTCGAACAGCTCGCTGCCGTCGGCGTCGTAGAACCACTTGGGCGGCAGCCACTTCTGCTCCGCGGTCAGCCCGGCGACGACGTCGGCGCGCAGTTCCGCGGTGACGGCGTCGCCGGAGCGGTGGTGGTCGAGATCGACTTCGGTCATGACAGGATGCCTTCCGGGGTCAGGGGAAGCAGGTCGACGCCGGCCGCGGTGGCGCGCACGGCGTGGTGGTCCGGGACGGGTCGCCAGCGCGGGTCGCCGTCGAGGGGTTCGGACGCCAGCAGCACGCCGGCCGGGGTCTCCAGCACGGACAACGCGTGCGTCCAGGTCGTGCCGATCAGCGTTTCGCCGTCGGTGAGCAGGAAGTTGAGCCGGGAGCCGGGCGCGGCCGCCTCGACGGCGGCGCTCAGCGCCGCCACCGCCGTCAGCGGGTCCTCCCCCGTGGCCAGCCGGGCCCGCAGCAGGGCCCAGAGCACGGCCGAATCCGTCGGCGCCTCCAGCGTCAGCAGTTCGGTGACCGGCAGGGTCTTGGCCAGTTCGGCCAGCGAGTCCGGGTAGCCCCGGACGACGCCGTTGTGGCTGAACAGCCAGGGTCCGGCGGTGAACGGCGCCGCGGCCGCCTCGGTCACCGGCAGGCCGGTGGTGCCGTTGCGGACCGCGGCGACGAACGCGCCCGCGGTCACCGCCGCGGCCAGCGGCGGCAGCGTCTCGTCCGTCCACAGTGGAGTCGAACGCCGGTGGCGCAGCGGCGGCGAGCCCGGGCCGGGGTACCAGCCCAGCCCGAACCCGTCGGCGTTCACCGAGCCGCCGCCGCGCATGTCCGCCGGCGCGTACGACTGCACCAGCAGGGAATGCGGGGTGCGGAAGAGCACCTCGGCGGGCGAAAGCGGCTCGCCGAGGTAGCCGATGTGGCGGCACATGGGCCTACCCCACCTCGCCGGGTGCCGCGTCGCGGGCGGTGCGGAAGCCGGCGAAGATCTGCCGCCGGATCGGGTAGTCCCAGTTGCGGAACGTCCCCCGGATCGCCGCGGAGTCCGTGCCGAACGACCCGCCGCGCAGCACCTTGTGCTCCGGGCCGAAGAACACCTCGGAGTACTCCCGGTAGGGGAAGGGCGCGAAGCCCGGGTAGCCGTGGAAATCGGTCGAAGTCCACTCCCAGACGTCGCCGATCAGCTGGTGCACGCCGGTCGGTGACGCGCCGGCCGGGTACGCCCCCGCCGGTGCCGGGCGCAGGTGCCGCTGGCCGAGGTTGGCTTGCTCGGGGCCCGGTTCCTCGTCGCCCCAGGGGAACCGGCGCGACCGGCCGGTCGCCGGGTCGAACCGCGCCGCCTTCTCCCACTCCGCCTCGGTCGGCAGCCGCCGCCCGGCCCACGCCGCGTAGGCCTCGGCCTCGTAGTAGGAGACGTGCACGACCGGCTCGTCGGCGGGAATCCGCTCGTACACGCCGAAGCGGGTCCGCCACCAGCCGTCCTGCTCCCGCTTCCAGAACCTCGGCGCGGTGATGCCGTTGTCCTGCCGGTAGGCCCAGCCGGCCGGGCTCCACCACTGCCGGTCGTCGTAGCCGCCGCCGTCGAGGAATTCGACGTAGGCGGCGCACGTCACCGGCACCGTGTCCATCCAGAACGCGTCGACGGCGATCTCGTGCGCCGGGCGCTCGTTGTCCAAGGCCCACGGCTCGGCCGACGTGCCCATCGTGAAGGCACCGCCGGGCACCAGGACCTCGGCCGGCAGCGCACCCGACCGCGCGGGCGGCGGCTCGGGTGCGTGCAGCACCGGGTCGCCCTTGCGCAGCTGGTGGGTGGCCAGCATCGTCTCGTCGTGCTGCTGCTCGTGCTGGGTGATCATGCCGAACGCGAACGCCTGCTCGGTCAGCCGCCGCCCCTCCATCGGCGCGTGTTCCAGCACGTCGAAGGCCTTCTCGCGGACCTGCTTGACGTACGCGCGGGCCTCGGCCGGCCCGAGCAGCGGCAGTTCCGGCCGGTCGGCGCGGGCGTGCTGGAAGGCGTCGTAGATGTCGTCGATGTCCGGCCGCAGCGGCTCGCGGCCGCCGACGTCCCGGACCAGCCACAGCTCCTCCTGGACGCCGATGTGCGCCAGGTCCCAGACCAGCGGCGACATCAGCTTCGAATGCTGGCGGACCAGGTCCTCGTCGTCGACCGCGTCGGTCAGCGCGACGCTGCGCGCCCGCGCCCTCGTCAGTGCTTCGGCCGCCCGGGCACGCAGGTCCTGCGCGCTCAGGTCACCCAGTGCTTCCGTGCTCATCCTTCGCTCCTCGATCGGTACGCGCGCCCCTGCACGCTCTCGCTGATCTCGGTGATCGACGCCTCCGCCAGCCCGGTCGCGGCCAGCTCGGCGCAGCCGAGGTCGGCCAGCACCGCGGCGGCGGCCGCCAGCTCCGGGTCGGCCAGGCCGCGCCGCGCCGCCGTGGTCCACCTGCCGCCGACCGGCGCGCAGATCTCGCGCACCTTCTCGACGGTGGCCGGCCGGGCGAGCAGGGCGGCCACCAGGGCCACCGGGGCCAGCCACTCCTCCGGCGGTTGCGCGTCGAGGTACCGGATCTCCAGGTACCCCTGCGGGCGGACCGGCGTGAACATGGTCGTGAGGTGGTAGTCGAGGTCGGCCACCGTCGGCCTCGGCAGCAGGGCGGCCGCACCCCGGCCGTCGATCCAGTCGGCGAACGTCAGCCCGTCGGGGGCGTCCCACGGCCGGTCGCCGCGGGGCAGCACCATCAGGGGGACGTCCATCAGGCGCCCGGCCCACGCTGCGGCCGGGTCATCGCCCGTGACGGCGGCCATGCGCGTGCGCACCGCCTCCGTGTCGTGCACCGCCAGCCAGCGGGCCGAGGCGTGTCCCGTGTCCTGCCCGGCGTGGACGCGGGAGTTGGCGAAGAGGGCGAGCAGGGGCGGGCCCATCGCGTGCGCGGCCGCCCACCGCGCGGCGTAGTGCTCGGGCTCCCCCGCGTCGACGCAGACCTGCAGGCCGGCGGTGCTGCACATCATCGTGAGGCCGCCGGGACCGATCGGCGCGAACCGGCGCTCCATCGCCGCGTAGCGCGGGGTGTGGAGGAGCCGGCGGGGCGCCCGGTGGGCGTCGATGCCCGTTTCGCCCAGCACGAGACCGTGCCGGGCGAGGCGGTCGCGCAGGTGGTGGAGGTCGGCTGTCACGGCTGCGTCGAGTTCACGCAGGGAGGCCTGGGGAAGAGCGGAGATCTCGACCTGGCACCCGGGTTCGAGGCTCACGGGCGAGCCGGCCGGGAGCGGCGAGGCGGGGCTGTCGGGGCGGAGCGTCCGCGGGGTGTGCGGACCCAGCGCCGTGGCGAGGACGTCGGGATCGAGGGGTCTTGCCGGGTCGTCGGCATGGTGCACGGTGAACTCCAGCTCCACGCCGGTCAGGCGGGGTGGGCCGTGCTTGAAACACACCGATGCGACGTACGCCTCGCCGGCCGCGCGGTCCGCCAGGACCCGCGCGGTGCGGTTCGACGCACTACCCGACTTCTCGGGGAAATCGTGCACCGCTTGCATGTCCGTTCCTGTTCCGTTCGGGAGAGGACTGGGGGAACTTCTCGCCTTCGGACGCTACACGCGGGGTACGACAAATTCAGGGCGGATCTTGCGCCTCGGGAGGCGTTCACCACTCCGTAAGAAGTCCCTGATCAGGGCAAAGCGGGTTCGGTACCCAGCCCGAGCTCGGCCGCGGACGCCCGCACGGCGTCGATCACGAGGTGCAGTGCGGGGCGCCGGGACGCGGTGCGCCGGTAGGCGATCGACACCGTCCGCAGCAGCGGCGTGGTCAGCGTGACGACGTCGATGCCCGGCGGCCGCAGCTGCCGCAGACCGAGGTCGGAGACCAGGGTGATGCCCAGCCCGGCGCCCACCATCGCCATCGCCGTCGACTGCTCTTCGACCTCGTGGTTGATCTTCGGGCTGAAGCCGTGGCGCTGGCAGGCCGTGCGCATCGCCCGGCCGAAGTGCGACTTGGCGCCGGCCAGGATCCACGGGTGCTCGGCGAGGTCGTCCAGGGCCGCCGACCCGGACGGCACGGCACCCCGGGGCACCGCCGCGTGCAGCCGTTCGACGGCCACGACGGCCCGCTCCAGCCCGGCGTCCCACGAGGTCGGCGCGTCGGAGTACTCGATCACGAACGACAGGTCGAGAGTGCCGTCGCGGACCGCCTCGGCGGTGTCCTCCGGCGCCAGTTCGCGGGTGCGGACCTCGATGCCGGGGTGCTCGCCGGCGAGCGCGGTCAGGGCCGTCGGCAGCAGCCCCGAGGCCACCGACGCCCACACCCCGGCGGTCAGCCGGACCGTTCGCGACTCCTGGGCCTCTTCCAAGGCGAGCGTCGCGCGCTCCACCGAGCCGAGGATCTCTTCGGCGTGCTCGGTCAGCAGGGTGCCCAGCTCGGTCAGCTGGACGCGCCGGCCGAGCCGTTCGAACAGCTTCGCGCCCACGTCCCGCTCGAGCTGCGCGAGCTGCTGCGACACCGCCGAAGCGGTGTAGTGCAGCGCGGCGGCCGCCGCGGTCACGGTGCCGCGGCGGTGCAGCTCGCGCAGCATCCGCAAGCGGTGCAACGAAAGCTCCATACACAAAACTTAAACGAGATCGTGCAGCAGCGTTAAATGGACGGGCGGGCCACCCGGGGCGCACGCTCGTGGTGGCGGTCACGAGGCCGCCCCGGACTTCCCTGGAGGTGAGTGGCCCGATGACCCCCGTCCAGCCGCTGATGCGGCTCACGTGGACCGATCCCGTGACCGGTGCGCCCGGCTACCTGGTCGTGCACAGCCTGGTCTCCGGCGTCGCCACCGGGGGCACCCGGATGCGCGCCGGCTGCACGATGACCGAGGTCGAGGACCTCGCCCGGGGCATGGCCGACAAGGCCGCCACCTTCAACCTGCCCGTCGGAGGGGCCAAGGGCGGCATCGACTTCGACCCCAAGGACCCGCGCGCGTTCGACGTGCTGAAGCGCTTCTGCGCGTTCCTGCGGCCGTGGCTGGACGCGCACTGGGTGACGGCCGAAGACCTGGGCGTGCCGCAGCACCTGATCGACTCGGTGTTCGCCGAGCTGGGGCTGGAGCAGTCGTACCACGCGGCGATCCGCCGTTCGGCCGACCCGGCCCGGACCCTGCGCCGGGTGCAGGCGGGCCTCAACGCGCCGGTCCCCGGCGGGTTGCTGCTCGGCGACGTCGTCGGCGGCTACGGCGTGGCGCAGGCGTGCCTGGGCGTCGCGGCGGCGTGGGACTGGGACGTCCGCGAAACGACGGTGGCCATCCAGGGCATCGGCACCATGGGCGGCGGCGCGGCCTGGTACCTGCACGAAGCCGGGGTGAAGGTGGTCGCCGTGGCCGACGCCGCGGGCACGTTGTACGACCCCACCGGCCTCGACGTCCCGGCGCTGCTCGAACTGCGCGACCGCTTCGGCGAAGTGGACCGGTCGCGGCTGGCCGCCGGAGTCCGCTCGCTGCCGCGCGAGACGATCGTCGGGATCGACGCGGACATCTTCGTGCCGGCCGCGATCTCCTACGCGCTGCGGCCGGACAACGAGAGCGTGGTCAAGGCCAAGGTGGTCGTCGAAGCGGCCAACGCCGCGACGACGCCGGAAGCGGAGGCCGCGCTGTCGGCCCGCGGGGTCGCGGTGGTGCCGGACTTCGTCGCCAACGCGGGCGCGGCGGCGTGGGCGTGGTGGCTGCTGCTGGGCGAGGTCGGCGCGGACCCGGCCGACTCGTTCCTGCGGCTGCGCACGGAAATGCAGGCGAAGATCGCCCTGCTGCTGGCGGAGTGGAAGATGGACCGGCTTCCCCTGCGCCTCACCGGGCTGCGGCTGGCCGAGACCAACCGGGCCCGGCGCGCCGAAGCCGCGCTCACCCCGGACGGGGAGCCGGCACTGCTCATCCCCTGAGCGCGAAGCGGTCGGTCGCGCCGATCAGGACCTCCTGCATCGACGCGGCCGACACCGTGTGCCCGACGTCGTCCAGCATCACCAGTTCGCTGCCCGGCCACGCGTGGTGCAGCAGCCAGGGCGTGCCGACGAGGTTGTTCGTGTCGAGCACGCCCTGCGCCAGCACCGCCGGGATGCCCGCGAGCTTGCCCGCCTGGCGCAGGATCTCGCCGTCCTCGAGGAACGCGCGATTGCTGAAGTAGTGGGTGACGAGCCGGGCGAAGCAGAGCCGGTACGCCGGGTCCTCGAAGACGTCGTGCGGCGGCACGCCCGGCAGCATCGCGTCCTCCCAGGCGCACCAGTCCCGGGCGGCCCGGTGGTGGACGGCGGGGTCCGGGTCCATCAGCAGCCGGTGGTAGGCCGCCGAAAGGTCGCCGTCGCGCTCGCTTTCCGGCACGCCTTCGCGGAACTTCGCGAAGCCGTCCGGGAAGTACGCGCCGAGGCCGCGGATGAGCATCTCGATCTCGATGAAGCGATCGGTCGCCAGGCCCATCAGGACGACTTCGCTGATCCGCTCGGTGTGGCGCAGCGCGTAGGTCAGGCTGAGCACCGAGCCCCAGGATCCGCCGAACAGCAGCCATTTTTCGATCCCGAGGTGGCCGCGGAGACGCTCGAAGTCGGCCACCAGGTGGTCGGTGGTGTTGGCCGACAGGTCGGCGACCGGGGCGCCGGCGTGCGGGGTGCTGCGCCCGCAGCCGCGCTGGTCGGCCAGGACGATCCGGTAGCGCTCGGGGTCGAAGAACCGGCGGACGTTCTCCGAGCAGCCGGATCCGGGGCCGCCGTGCACGACGAGCGCGGGCTTCCCGGCCGGGTTTCCGCAGGTCTCCCAGTAGATCTCGTGCCCGTCGCCGACGTCGAGCATGCCGTGCTCGTAGGGCTCGATCTCGGGGTACAGCATCAGCGCGTCCTTCCACCGGGAGATACAACAGCGCTGTCACGTTAGCGCCGCACGCGGCACCCGCGCACGGTCTTTTTCGCTCAGCCCAGCGTGCCGGCCAGCTCGGCGAGCGTGTCGGCCAGCTCCTGCGGGCCCGCCGGGCCGATGTGGATGACGGCGTCGTCGCCCGAGCCGGCGGTGTAGCTGAGGTAGCGGCCCCAGTCGGTGTCGGCGTAGTGCAGCGGCTGCTGCAGGCAGGTGTGGCGGCCGACGTCGTCGCGACGGCCGACGTAGAGCTCCCCGCTGCCCGAGACCGGCCGCTGCACGAGGCTGACGACGTCGGCGACGGCCGGGTCGAGCGGGTAGGCGGCCTGCCCGCGGCGGGCGGCCTCGGTCAGGTCGGCGACCCGGACGGTGCGCAGCCGCCCACCACCGGCCCCGACCGGTGGCAGCTGCTCGACGAGGGACTCGGCCAGCCGGTTCCGGTCGATTTCCTGCACGCCGACGTGCGTCCCGTCGGAGACGGCCAGGACGGCCTGCAGCCCCTTGGCGGCGGCGAGCACGCCGTAGGTCCGACCGCCGGTGCCGACCCAGCCGTAGCACTCCCGCGCCGGGCTGACCAGCAGCGGGAGCCAGTCGAGGAAGTCGACGGTGGCCCGCCCGCGGGCATCGACCAGCCCAGCCTCGGCGAGCGCGGCGTCGACCCGCTTGCCGGCTTCCTCGCGCTCTTCGTCCGAGAGCCACAGCGGCTCCGGACGCAGGGTGAGGTGGAGCTGGCCGACCTGCTCGCGTTCGGCCAGCGCCGCCAGTGCCTCGACCGGAACGTCCACCCGGCCTGTTGCCACGTCCACCCGCCTACTCGCCGATGACCGGCGGACTGGTCCGCTGGTCGGTGCCGAAGATCGCATCCGGATCCGCTTCGATCAGGTAGTCCGGCCGCTGGTGCTCGTCGTCTTCCTCGCCTTCGCCCCGACGCCCGCCGGGGCCCATCGGCCCCATCTGCCCGCCGCGCCCGCCGGCCGACCTCGCCGCGGCAGCTTCCGCGGCGGCGGCGTTGCCGAGGCTGCCCATGCCGGACCCGCGGCCGCCGCCGAGCCCGCGCTCACCCGCGCCGCCGGACCCGCTGCCGCTGCCGGTTCCGCTGCCACTGCCACTGCCGGCTCCGGTGCCGGTGCCGGTTCCGCCTCGGCCCGTCGGGTCGAGGAGCCGGCCGCCGGCGTTGCCGCTGTTCGGGCCGCGGCCGCCGGTGCTGGAGTTCGGGTCGTTGGGGTTCAGGTAGTTCTGGCCGTAGTTTTGACCGTAGTTCTGGCCACCGCCGGTGTTGGTGGGATAGAAGTCGATCCCCCCGGTGTTCGGCGGCGTCTTGCCGGGCTGGTCGGTCGTCTGCCCCGGCCGGGTCGGCACAGTGGGGCGGCCGGAGCCCGTCGTGTGGGTGTCGTCGCCACCGGTACCGCCGGTGCCGCCTGTTCCTCCCGTGCCTCCGGTCCCCCCGGTGCCACCCGTACCGCCGGTGCCTCCCGTACCGCCGGTTCCGCCCGTTCCCCCGGTCCCGCCGGGCTTGTCCCCGCCGCCGGTGTGCGTCGTGTCGACGCTGGTGGTGGAGGTGTGGTCGTCGCTGCCGGGATCGCCACCGGGGTGCTCCGGCAGCCACTTGCCCCGATCGGTCGGCTCGACGATCCTGCCGGGGCCGTCCGGGGTGTTCACGGAGATGGCGGCGCCGTCGGACTCAAGGATGCCGTAGTCGGTCGGTAGCACGGCCTGGTTGCTGCTGGTGCTGTTGCTGTACTGGTCCATCACACGGACGTTGGTCTCGTTCGCCGCGTTGTAGCGCGCCACGCCCTCTTGGTAGTTGTCGATGTCGTCCTTGGCCATGAACGGCCCGGCGATCGGGATGGCGGCCTTGAGGCCGGTGGTCCAGGGATTGGGCTTGTCGGGCTTCGGTGGCACTTCGACGACGGTGTTGCTCGAATCCTCGAAGACGGCAGCCTGGGTCTTGACGGACGCGGAGGTCGCGTCCAGCGGCGCCGAACTGTCATGGAACGCCCGTTCCATCGGTCCCGCGCCCGCGTTTGCCGCGTCCGCGGCGTCACCGCTCCACGACTCCACCATGCGCGCCTGGAGCGCCTTGATGCTCGCGCCCCGCTCCATGTAGGCGTCGGACAGCTGCTGCACGGTCTCCGCCATCTGCTGCAGCCCGGAGGTGTCGCCCTGCCTGAAGTTGTCGTAGATCTGCTTGCCGTCCACTCGTCATGCCCCCTTGAGTGTCTTGATCACGCTCGACGCCACCTGGTTGGCAGCGCCGCAGGAGTCGTCGGCTCCCTGGTAGCCCTGCGCGTACACGTCGAAGGTGAGGTCGTCGGCGATGCCCACGCCGATTCCGCAGGATCCCATCGGCCGCTCGTCCAGCGGTCCCCAGTAGACGGCCGGATAGCCGTCTACGTCCGGGGCGTGTTCCAGGAACCTGATGTAGGTCTTGTTGACGTAGCCGCGGTAGATCCCCGCCAGGCCACCTGCCCCCTCGTCACGGCTCCCGGTGCCGAGCGACACCGATAGGCCGATCCCTTCACCCCGCAGCTTCCAGAGGCAGGACGGGCCAGCCTTGGTGAACAGCGTGTCGCCCTTCGCCTGGTATCGGCCTGGGTCGGTGTACTGCAACGAAGTCAGCACGTCCTTCGGCACGATGGCGCAGGTGTCGGAGACGTACTTGCTCGCGTCCAGCGGAACGGCGACCTTCGGCACCTCCGGATCCACCGAGGACGGGTTCGTCGCCGCCGAGCCGGTCGGCGAGGGCGATGCGGTGCCGTCCTTCGTCGTGGTGCAGGCGGCTACCGACCCCGCCGAGAGGGCCACGAGGACGACCAGAACGCCCAGTTTGATTCGGAACAAGTTCAGTTCGCCTATGCTTTGAAGGTGCCGGACAGGTCCTGATCGGTCACCACGGTCTTGGACTGGGCTTCCCTAAGCTTCTTGAGGTACTCCTGCGCGTACTTGCGCATGGAGTCGTTCTGCTTGAGCAGGGCCAGGACCGAGTCCGAACTCGTCGAGGCGTAACCTCCGCTGGAGGGATCCTCGCCCGGCGCCAGCTTTCCGATCTGGACGATCTGCCGGATCTTCTCGCCGTCTTCGACGATCTTGTCGACCAAGTCCTCCCACTGGCCGATCACCGCGGACAGCTCTTCGGGGTCCATCTTGAACTGGCCGCCCTTGCCGCCGCCGTAGACGCGGCCCGGCGTATCGAAGACATCTCCCCACAGGGCCCGCGCCGCCGCTCCGGCCTCACCGATGATCACGCCGCACCTTCCCCTCAGCTCACCCACCGTGATGGGCAAACCTTAGCCAACCGTCTCACTTCGTGTCAGCGAATCGCCGCAACGTTCAGACGGTGGGGGTCACCGCGCGGTTCCCGCGCACTCCGGGTCACAGTACGTACGTACGGATTGCGAGATACCAGTCCGCGGTGCCAGGATTTCAGGATGCCACGCGTAAGCCAGGATCACCTCGACGCACGCCGGCGCCAGATCCTCGACGGCTCGCGCGTCTGCTTCGCGCGCTACGGCTATGAAGGTGCCACAGTCCGGCGCCTCGAGGAAGCCACCGGTCTCTCGCGGGGGGCCATCTTCCACCACTTCCGCGACAAGGAGTCGCTCTTCCTCGCCCTCGCCGAGGACGATGCCCTGCGGATGGCCGACGTCGTCGCCGAACAGGGCCTTGTCCAGGTCATGCGGGATCTTCTGGCCGGCGGTGACCACCCCGCCGACTGGCTCGGGACGCGCCTGGAAGTGTCCCGGCGGCTGCGCACCGATCCCGAATTCCGGGCCCGCTGGGCCGAACGGTCCGAGCAGCTCACCACCGCCACCCGGCTGCGCCTGCTGCGGCAGCGGGAGGCCGGGAACCTGCGTGACGACGTCGACGTCGACGTCCTCACCGCGTTCCTCGAACTCGTCCTCGAAGGACTCGTCTCCCACCTGGCCATGGGATTGCCCGCCGCCGGGCTGGGGCCGGTGCTCGACCTCGTCGAAGAAACCGTGCGGCGGCACCGCCCGAGCCGCGGATGAGCGCTCCGACACACCCCGCACGCCAGCGGGCGGCACCGGGGACACGTTAAGCTTGTCCGCATATCCGCAGTACACGCCGATTTCCCGCTAGGAGTGACCGTTTCGTGCGCGCAGCGCAGTCACCCGGTGACAGTACCGGGCCGGGTGACCGACCCGGCTGTCCCATAGGTTCATCCCCCGCCACCCGGGCGGGTGCGGAATGATCCAGATCCTCTTCGCCGTCTGCGGCGTCCTCCTCTTCGTGCTGCTGACGATCGGCACCGGGCTCGCGGTCGCGGCCGAGTTCTCGCTGACCGCGCTCGAACGCAGCACCGTCGAGGCCAACGTCCGCCAGGTCGGCGACCGCCGGGCGCTGACCGTCCAGAAGGCGCACCGGACGCTGTCCTTCCAGCTCTCCGGTGCCCAGGTCGCGATCACCCTGACCACGCTGATCACCGGGTACCTGGCCGAGCCGCTGATCGGCGAGCTCGTCCGGCCGCTGCTGACCGGCCTCGGGCTCCCGGCCGGGTTCGCCGGGGGCGCGTCGATCGTGCTCGCCCTGGTCCTGGCGACGTCGCTGTCGATGATCCTCGGCGAGATGGTGCCGAAGAACCTCGCGATCGCCCGGCCGCTGCCGACCGCGCGCGCCGTCGCCGGCTACCACTCGCGGTTCTCCTCGCTGTTCCGCTGGCTCATCACGCTGATGAACAACAGCGCGAACTTCCTGGTGCGCAAGTTCGGCGTCGAGCCGCAGGAAGAGCTGCGGTCGGCGCGTTCGCCGCAGGAACTCGGGTCGATCGTGCGGTCCAGCGCCGAAAGCGGGACGCTCGACACGTCCACCGCCGAGCTGCTGGACCGCTCGCTGCGGTTCGGCGAGCGCACCGCGGAAGAACTGATGACCCCGCGCGTGCAGCTCGAATCCCTCTCCGTCGACGACACCGTGGAAGACCTCATCGAGATCTCCCGCCGCACCGGGTTCTCGCGGTTCCCGGTGCACGCCGAGGACCTCGACGACGTCCGCGGCGCCGTGCACGTCAAGCAGGCCTTCGCCGTGCCCGCCGCCGACCGGGCCGCCGTGCCGATCGGGTCGGTCATGCGGCCGGTGCCGACCGTTCCCGAGTCGCTGCCGGGCGACGACCTGCTGCTGCGCCTGCGCGACTCCCGCTTCCAGCTCGCCATCGTCGTCGACGAGTACGGCGGCACGGCCGGGCTGGTGACCCTGGAGGACGTCGTCGAGGAGATCATCGGCGACGTCCGCGACGAACACGACGAGCGCGAGGCGCCCGCGTCCCAGCAGGTCGGCGCCGACAGCTGGCTGGTGTCCGGGCAGCTGCGCGCCGACGAGGTCACCGGCGTCACCGGGTTCCGGATGCCGGACGGCGACTACGAGACCATCGCCGGGCTGATCCTCGAGCGGCTGGGCAAGATCCCCGCCGAGGGGGACGCCACCGAGGTCGACGGCTGGCTGCTCACCGTGACCACGATGGACAAGCGCCGGATCGCCGAGGTCGAAGTCGCCCCGGTCCGCGCGGCCCCGGAACCGGAGGTGGCCTCGTGACCGACTGGCTGAACATCGCCCTGGTCGTGGTCCTGCTGCTGCTCAACGCCTTCTTCGTCGGCGCGGAGTTCACGCTGATCTCCTCGCGGCGCGACAGGCTCGAAGCGCTCCTGGAGCAGGGCAAGACGCGCGCGCAGATCGTCATCAACGCGAGCAAGCACGTGTCGCTGATGCTCGCCGGCGCCCAGCTCGGCATCACCATCTGCTCGCTGCTGCTCGGCCGCCTCGGCGAGCCCGCCATCGCGCACCGGCTGTCGGCGGCCTTCGACCTGCTGGGCCTGCCCGAGGCGCTGCTGCACCCCATTTCGTTCGCCATCGCGCTCGCGTTCATCACCGTGGCGCACGTGCTGATCGGCGAGATGGTGCCGAAGAACCTCGCCATCGCCGAGCCCGAGCGGCTCGCGCTGTGGCTGGTGCCGGTGCACGTCGCCTGGGTGAAGCTGGCCAATCCGTTCATCTGGCTGCTGAACTTCGTGGCCAACTCGCT
Organism: Amycolatopsis sp. NPDC058278; assembly: GCF_042881395.1. Taxonomy (NCBI): domain Bacteria; kingdom Bacillati; phylum Actinomycetota; class Actinomycetes; order Pseudonocardiales; family Pseudonocardiaceae; genus Amycolatopsis; species Amycolatopsis sp. NPDC058278. Next base: position 26,022 of record NZ_JBHVXZ010000129.1, read on the forward strand.
GCTGCGCGCGTTCCGCGTCGAGCCGAAGGACGAGCTGGAGACGGCCTACACGTCCGACGAGCTGGCCGAGCTGCTCAGCGAGTCGCGCCGCGAGGGCCTGCTCGACCAGTCCGAGCACCAGCGGCTCGCCCAGACGCTCTCGTCGGTGCAGAAGACGGTCGCCGACGTGCTGGTGCCCACCGCCGAGCTGACCACGCTCCCCTGCGGGCCGACCGTCGGCGAGGTCGAGAAGGCCGTGTCGTCCACCGGGTTCTCGCGGTTCCCGGTGTGCACCGACGACGGGCGCCTGACCGGCTACATCCACGTCAAGGACATCCTCGAGCTGGCCGGGCAGGACCCGAGCACGACCGTGCCCGACTCGAAGACGCGCGCGCTCACCGAACTGCGTGCCGACGCCCGGCTCGACGTCGCGCTTTCGGCCATGCGCAAGGAACGCAGCCACCTCGCGCGGGCGCTGGACGCGAGCGGGAACGCCGTCGGCGTCGTCGCGCTGGAAGACCTCGTCGAGGAGTACGTGGGCACGGTGCGCGACGGCACCCACGTGGGCGCGTGACCGGCGTCGAGGTGCTCGCCGAGCCGGACTGGCTGGCCCGGGAGGCGGAGCACGTCTCGCGGATGCGGCGCTGGACCGGCCCACACCAGCAACGGCGGGCGCGCGGCGAGAAGCACCCGGTGCTCGACTTCCTGTTCACCTACTACTCGTACCGGCCGTCGCACCTCGAGCGGTGGCAGCCCGGGCCCGGCGTCGCGCTCGCCGGGCCCGCGGCGCGGCGCTTCCTGGACCGCAAGGGCTACGTCGAAACGCCCGACGGCGTGGTGCTGGATCCCGCCGGGTTCGGCGACGGCAAGGTGCGGACGGCCGAGTTCGTCCTGGCCCTGCTGACCGCGACGGCGTCGCGCGCGCCCCGGCTGAGCTGCTTCGGGCTGCACGAGTGGGCGATGGTGTACCGCGAGCCTGCCGATTCGATCCGGCACGACCAGGTGCCGCTGCGGCTGGGTTCGGCGGGCACCGACGCGGTCGTGGAGGCCCTGGACATCCGCTGCGGGCACTTCGACGCGTTCCGCTTCTTCACGGCGCCCGCGCGGCCGCTCAACGAGCTGACGCCGTCGAGGGAGACGCAGATCGCACTCGAGCAGCCGGGGTGCCTGCACGCGAACATGGATCTGTTCAAATGGGCGTACAAGCTCGACCCGTTCGTGCCCGCGGAGCTCGTGGCGGACTGTTTCGAGCTGGCGGTCGAGATCCGGACGCTGGACATGCGGGCGAGCCCGTACGACCTGGTGGAGCTGGGCTACCCGCCGGTGCGGATCGAGACGGCGGCGGGCCGGGCCGAATACGCCAGGGCCCAAGGCGCGTTCGCCCGCCGGGCGGCGCCGCTGCGTCATCGCCTGATTGCGCACTGCCATCGCCTGGTCAGCGCAGCACCCTGAGCACGACCCACTGTGAGTCAGATTATTCTCTCACCGATACTCACCTGTTAGGGTGATAACGGTTTGATTGCATAGCAGCGCGTGCTTGGCATGCGCTCACCCCGAAAGGATGACGGATGGGGCGACACTACCGGGACGAGGAGCCGGTGCCGCACCCTCAGGACCGCACGCCCAGCGTGCCCGCCGAGGGGCGCAGCGAGGCGTCCGGCGCTTTCCGCACCCCGGGACGCAGCTCCATCTCGGACGCCTTCGGCATCGCGGGCCGCGGTTCCGCCGCCCGGACCCCGGGCGAGTCATCCGGTTCGGTTTTCTTCACGGAGGGGGCGGAGGCGCCCGGCTTCCCGCCCGAGGGCGGCGTTGCGCACCCCGCCGCCCGGCGAGGCGAGGCGTCGGGTTCGTACCCGGTCGCGGGCGCTCGCCGCGGGGAAGCTTCCGGCGCTTACCCGGTCGCCCACGGCGAAACCACCGCGGCTCGCGCCGGCTGCCCAGGGGAAGCCACGGGCGCCTACCCCGGTGCCAACGCCGAAACCGCCCCCCGCCGC
>NZ_JBHVXZ010000130.1:0-27216 GCF_042881395.1 Amycolatopsis sp. NPDC058278
GACCCGGCTGCGACTTCGACCCAGGGGAGGAGTTTGAGCAGCCAGCGGGAGGAGATGCCCTGCATCTGGGGGACGGATTTGGTGGTGGTGGCCAGTGTCCGGGCCGCCGCCCGTCCCAGGCTCGACGGGGCCTGCTCGGATTCCACCGGGTCGGTGACAGTCACAACGAAACCTCGATCACTGGTAACGGGGATTGGTGGCGTGCCAGGTGAAGCCGCCGCCCATCCAGGAACGGACACCCACGAGGAAGCGCTGCAGCTCCGGCGACGGCACGGCCATCAGCTCCCGGTGGCCGGCCTCGAACTCGTGGACGATCTTGTTGTGCAGCTCGACGGTGGCCGCCACCGCCTCCTCGACCGGGCAGCCCCGGTCGGCGGCGATCTGCAGCACCATGTTGCAGACCGGTTTCTCGTCGGCCGCGTCCTTGGCCACCGAATGGAGGTCGTTGACCAGCACCGACGCCGTTCCGGCCCGCATCATCGCCTCGCGCACCCGCGGGTCGTAGTAGAACGGGGCGGCCAGCTCGTAACCGCCGACGGCGTCGACCAGGGTCATCGACGTGTAGAAGCTGTCGTGCTGGCGGGCCGCCAGGTACTCCCACGCCGGTGGGTAGCGCCCGGTGTGGCGCCACGCCGCGTAGGCGTCCCAGCTGACGAACATCGAGAACGTCGCGTAGCAGACCCGCTGCACGAGCACCGGGGAGCCGTGGCGGCCCAGGTGGTCGATCGCCGAGTGCAGCCCGACGAGGATCGGGTCGCGGCGCAGGGCCTCTTCCAGGGGGCCCGAAAACTCCCCGGCCGGGGCGACCGGGTCCATGGCCGCCATGACCAGCGCCAGCCGCGGCGGGAGCTCGGTGGGCGCCGCTCCGAGCGTGCTGTCGTCGGCGTAGTAGTCGTCGGCCGCCCACCAGACCGCGTTGAGCTGCGCCGCGACGAGCAACCGGTCCGGGTCGTCGCAGTCGGTGTGGGCCAGCATCGCCAGCCGGCCGAACCCGGCCCCGGCGATCTGTTCCAGGCCCTTGCCGGTGAACCCGCAGCCGTCCGCCCAGGCGACCAGCCGCCGGTCGACCTCCGCGGCGAGGCCGTCGTCGACGCGGCCCTGGACCGGGCAGTACAACGGCGCCGCGCTGCCGTCACCCCACGGCAGGGAGGCGTACGCCGGATCCTGTCCCGGTGACGGCGCGAACTGGGCCGCGATCCGCGCCGCCGACGTCCCGAGCCCGGACGGCGCCACCGGCAGCCCGCCGATTCTCCACTGTGGACACGTGGTGCTGGTGCTCTCCCCGGTCACCCCGCCCGCCTCAGACGCGGTCGGCGGCGATCAGCAGGTAGTGGAAACTGCCTTCGCGGTAGGCGGTCAGGAACGGCTTCTCGACGCCGGTGGCGACCGACGACTTCTCCCGCAGCTCCCAGTACGGGATCGTCGCGGCGGTCAGGTCGACGACGTTGATCGGCACGAACCCGTTGGCGGCCAGCGCCTTGAAGTAGTCGCCGCGGGCGTGGATGTTGCAGATGTAGTGCTGGTCGATCTGGCTCACCGCGCGCGACCGGCCGCCCGTGACGTCGTTGTAGCACCCGGTGATCGTCACGTACCGGCCGCCGGGTTCCAGCTGCCGCGCGTGCTCGGCGAACAAGTCGTTCAGGTCCACGTACATCGTGCTCTCGTTGTTCCAGATGCCCTGGAACACGCCGGATTCGAACCCGGTGTCGAGCATGTTCCGCAGGTGGTAGCGCACCGAGCCGTCGATCCCGCGCTGCCGCACGTGCGCGTTGGCGAACCCGACCTGCTGCTCCGAAATGGAGATGCCGTCGACCTGGCAGCCGAACCGCAGGTGGGCCATGACGCTCGTGCCGCCGCGGCCGCAGCCGGCGTCGAGCAGCCGGTCTTCCGGCGTGATCGGGCCCAGGTGGTCGAGCAGGACGTCCGCCTGCGCGGTCTCGAGCCGGTGCATCTCCGCGATGATCGCCTCGTCGCGCGTGGCGGCCGGGGTTTCCAGCACGGCCGGGTCGTAGTCGCCGAGGCCGTAGTGGTGGTGGTAGAGGCCGTCGACGTCGCCCAGCCGGAGGTTCACCGGGTCCTTTTCCGCGTTCCAGTAGTCGGCGACCGACTGCTGGTACGCGGTCCGGGTCACGGGCTTCTCGAGAGCGGTCATCGATTGAACTCCTCGGTGTTTCCTTGGCAGGAAAGGGATCCGGTGCCCCCTTGAGGAAGACGCTAGTGGCGGGAGTTTCGCAGGGACAAGGAGCTTCACCTGGGTTTTGCCGTCGTTGCCCGTCCGGCCCAGCAGAGCCTGCGCCGGAGGTGGTCGGTGCCGGGCCGAGGACCCTCGTTCGAGATCGGTGACGCCTCGACCGGGTGACGAAACGCGACAGCGCGTGTCAGGTGATTTCGAGGTTCGCCATCATGCCCATGTCTTCGTGTTCGGCGTTGTGGCAGTGGAAGAGGTAACGACCGCGGTAGCCGTCGAACCGGGTGATGATCTCCGCCGCTTCGCCCGGGCGCAGCGAGACGGTGTCCTTGAGCCCGTCGTCCTGCGGCAGCGGCGGCCGTCCGCCGCGCGAACGCACCCGGAACCCCGCCAGGTGCAGGTGGACCGGGTGGTGGACGTCGGCGACGAGCCGCCACACCTCGACGTCGCCGAGGGAGACGGTGACATCCGTGCGGGCCGGGTCGAACGGCCGCCCGTCGATCAGCCAGCCGGATCCGCCGGCCATCCGCCCCGCGCGGAAGGAGAAGTCGCGGACCCGGACCGGCCGGTCCCACGACGGCAGATCCGTCGACAGCACCGCGGGAACGCGGCTGTCGTCACGGGCGCGGCGCGCGACCCGGAAGGCCATCACCTCGGCGGTGCGACCGGACCCCAGCCGGTTGAGCAGGCGGACGCGGCCGCCGATCGGGACGCCCGCGAAGTCGACGACGACGTCGTAGCGCTCGGCCGGCCCGACGGGCAGGGCGGCGTGGGTGACCGGCGCGGCGAGCAGCCCTTGGTCGGCGCCGATCTGGACGAGCGGGAGCCGCCGCCCGTCGTCGGCGACCGCCTCGAGTTCGTAGTGCCGGGCGTTCGACGCGTTGAGGATCCGCAGCCGGTACCGGACCGCGTCGACCTCGTGCACCGGCCACGGCGCGCCGTTGACCAGGAGCACGTCGCCGAGCACCCCGCCCAGGAAGCTTTCCCGCACGCCCGGCCGGTCCCGCAGCGTGCCGTCCAACGACGGGTAGTCGAGGCTGCCGTCCGCGGCGAACGCGCGGTCGGCGATCAGCAGCGGCAGTTCCCGCGGCCCCGACGGCAGGCCGAGTGCTTCTTCGGCGTCGTCGCGCACGATGTGCAGCCCGGCGAGGCCGCGCCAGAGCGCCGGAGCCGTGAAGTCCATCCGGTGGTCGTGGTACCAGAGCAGCGCCGGCCGCTGGTCGAGCGGGAACGTGTAGCTGCGGGTCAGCCGCGTCCGCACGGCCCGCGGGTCGGGCATGGCGTGGTGGTCCGCCGTCCAGCCCGCGGGCAGCACCAGGTCGGTCGGGTAGCCGTCGGAGTCCGCCGGCGTCCGCCCGCCGTGCAGGTGCACCACGGTCGGCACGGGCAGCTCGTTGCGGTGGGTCACGGTGATCGGCCGGCCCCGGCGCGACTCGATCGTCGGACCCGGGAACGTGCCGCCGTAGGTCCACATCGGCGTCCGGATCCCGGGCAGGATCTCGGTTTCCGCGACGCGCTGGGTGATCTCGTAGCGGCCGGGGGCCACCGGCCGCAGGATGGGCGGCAGCGGCAACGGCACCTGGAACGGTGGTGGCAGCGGCACGGCGCTGCGGAGTTCGGCGCCGGTGAGCGCGGGGTGCCGCGACAACGCGGCCGCCGTGGACAGCCCCGCGGCGGTCAGCAGGCCGAAGGCGCCGCCGAGGCGCAACGCCTGGCGCCGCGACAACCGCTCACGCATCGACGGCCTCCAGGGGACGGCGCCACAGGGCGACGACCAGCACGACGAGCCCCGCGACGGTCAGCACGCCCAACGGCAGGTGCAGCCACAACGCGCCGTCCAGCCCGGCGAAGTACTGGACCGTCTCCGCGGCCGCCACCGCCGCCGTGGCGAGGAACGGCCACGCCCGCCGCACCCGGACCCAGACCAGGATCGCGGCGATCACCTGCAGGTAGCCGAGGGACGTGACGACGTCGGCTCCGGCCGCGTGCAGGCGCAGGCCGTCGTAGTCGCCGCTCAGGTACACGCCGGCGAACACCGGCTGGCCGGCGATCGCCACCAGGTGCGCGCCCGCCACGGCCCGCAGCGCCCAGCTGGGTTTCCCGGTTCTTTCCACACTCCGAAGCTATGACCGTGCAGTCATCGTGTCTAAGATCAATATCGCTATGCCGTTATGACGCGGGAGGCATGACGTGGATCTGGGGGCGCTGCGGCAGTTCCTCGTGGTGGCCCGGCTGGAGCACCTCAGCCGCGCGGCCGAAGAGCTGCGCGTCGCCCAGCCGTCGCTGAGCCGCACCATCGCGCGGCTGGAGAACGAGCTCGGCACACCGCTGTTCGACCGGGCCGGGCGGCTCCGGCTCAACGACGCCGGGCGGCTCTTCCGCGGCTACGTCGAGCGCGCACTCGGCGAGCTCGACGCGGGCCGGCGCGCGGTCGCCGACGCGACGGGCGAAGGCTTCGGCACCGTGCGGCTGGCGTCGGAAACCTTCCTCACCCTGACCCGGCCGCTCGCCGCGTTCAAACGGGCCCACCCGGACGTCGAGGTCGAACTGCACCAGCTGCCCGCCGACGCGATGGCGCGGGCCTTGCGATCCCACGAGATCGACCTTTGCGTGGCGTCGCAGCCGATTCCCGACGAAGGCTTGGCCGGGGTCCGGCTGCTCGACGAGCCGGTGCTGGTGGCCACGCCCCTCGGCCACCGGCTGGCCGACCGCGCCTCGGTCGCCGTCGAAGACCTCGCGGGCGAGCCGTTCGTCACCGCCCGGCCCGGGCACTGGCACCGGCGGCTGCTCGACCGGCTCTTCGCGGCCCGGGACCTGACACCGAAGATCGTCTTCGAAGGCGACGAACCCGGGGCCATCCAGGAACTGATCAGCGCCGGCCTGGGCATCGGGCTCAACCCGGCGATGGCCCGCCGCGTCGCCGCGCAGGTGCCGGTCGTCTGGCTCCCGGTGGACAGCCCGGACTGCCGGCGCACGATCACCCTGTTCTGGGCCGCGGGCGACCGCCTGCCCGCCGCGGCCCGCTTGATGCGCACCGCACTCACCGATTGGGCGTGGGACCCTCCGTCGTGATCCCGGCGAGGAAGTGGCGCTGCGCCACGAAGAACACGATCAGCAGCGGCACGGTCGTGATGACGCTCCCGGCCAGCACGATCTCCCACCGCTGCTCACCCGCCTGGCCGAACTGGTCGGACAGCGCCTTGAGCCCGCGGGGCAGCGTGTACAGCACCGGGTCGCGCAGGTAGATCAGCGGCTTGAGCAGGTCCGACCAGCTGGCCTTGAGCTCGAACACGAAGCTGACGATCAGCGCCGGGCGGCACAGCGGCACGGCGATGCGCCAGAACAGCGTCCAGTGGTTCGCGCCGTCGACGCGCGCGGCCTCGAACACCTCGCGCGGCAGGCCGAGGAAGAACTGGCGCAGCAGGAAGATGTAGAACGCGCTGCCGAACAGGTTCCCCGCCCACAGCGGCACCTGCGTGTGCGCCAGGCCGGCGCTGTTCCAGATCAGGTACACCGGGATCATCGTCACCGCGGCCGGCAGCATCATGGTGGCCAGCACCAGGCCGAAGAGCGCGCTGCGGCCGGGGAAGCGGAAGTACGCGAAGCCGAACGCCACCAGCGAACTGGTCAGCGTCACGGCCACGGCCGCCGCGAGCGACACCGCGACGCTGTTGAGGAGCCAGGCCGCGACCGGCGCTGCCCGCCAGATCTCGACGTAGTTGTCCCACGCCCAGGTCCGGGGGATCAGCAGGTTGTCGAAGACCTGCGCGCGCGGCTTCACCGAAGCGCTCAGCAGCCACACGAACGGGTAGAGGAACAGGACGGTCGCCGCGGCCAGCGCCGTCCAGCGGACCACGCGGCGCGCCGTCACCGGTCACCGCCTTCGTAGTAGACGAACCGCCGGCTCAGCTGCACCTGCACGAGCGTGATCGCCAGGATGACGACGAACAGCAGCCACGCCATCGCCGAGGCGTAGCCGAGGTGGAGGAATTCGAAGGCCTGCTGGAAGAGGTAGATCAGGTAGAACAGCGCCGCGTCGTTGCTGTAGGTCGCCGAAGCCGCGGAGCCGTAGAAGGCCGTGTAGGCCTCGTCGAACGACTGGAGTGCCGCGATCGTCTGGACGATGAGGGTGAAGAACAGGGCCCCGCTGATCATCGGGACGGTGATCCGCCGGAACCGCTGCCACGCCGACGCGCCGTCGAGTTCGGCGGCCTCGTACAGCTCGCGGGGCACTCCGCGCAGCGCGGCCAGGTAGATCACCACCGTGCTGCCCACCGACCACAGGTGCATGAGCACCAGCCCCGGTTTCACCCACGGCCCGTCGGTGCTCCACTGTGGACCGTCGATGCCGACCAGCCCCAGCACGGCGTTGACCAGGCCGGCCTGGCCGTTGAACAGGATGAGGAACAGCACGCCGACGGCGACCTTCGGGGTGATCTCGGGCAGGTAGAACACCGTGCGGAAGAACCCGGCCGACCGGTGGCCCGCCCGCGTGAGCAGAGACGCCAGCGCCAGCGAGACGGCCATCGTGGCCGGCACCGACATGACGGTGTAGACCAGGGTGTTGACCAGGCTCTTGCGCACGGCGGGGTCTTCGAGCAGCCGCCGGTAGTTGGCCCAGCCGACGGCGTCGGGCGACCGCAGCGCGTCGTAGTCGGTGAAGGAGAGCACCAGGCTGGCGATCATCGGGATCGCCATGAAGATCACGAACCCGATCATCCACGGCGACAGGAAGGCGTACGCGGCCCAAGCTTCCCTGGTACGCCGCTTCACCGGGCGGCGTCCAGCGCCCGCTGGGCCTCCTGCTGGCCTTGTCGCAGGGCGTCGGCGGGCTGCTGCTCGCCCGAGAGTACCCGGTTGACGGCGTTCTGCCAGGCCGTCTTGAATTCGGAGCCGGCCGGGGAGGCGGGCATGGTGAAGGCACTTTCCTGCGCCCGCAGCACGGTCTGCACGGCGGCGTCGAACGCGGGCCGGTCCTTCAGCTGCACCAGACCGCCGAAGATCTCCTGGTCGGCGACGCGGTTGCCGGTGTAGACACCGGTGAACGCCTTGCCGGCGGCTTTCCGCTTCTCCGCGCGGGCCTTGGCGGCGGCGACCCAGGCCGGCGCGTCCGTCATCGTCTTGATCCAGGCGCAGGCCTGCTCCTTGTGGGTGCTCCCGGCCGGGATCACCCAGGCGCTGCCGGTGACCCAGTCGATCGGGGTGCCGGCGGTGTCGGTGAACGGCGCCGCGGAGACCCGCACGTCGGGGGAGTAGTTGGCGAGGACGTTGAGGTACCAGTCGTCCATCAGGCTGGCCGCCAGTTGGCCCTGCTTGAACGGGTTCTTCTCACCGAAGAAGTCGAACGAGTCGCGGAAGGCCTTCACCGCGCTCCAGCCGCCCTGGGCGTCGATCAGCGACTTGGTGTACGTCAGGGCCTCGGCCAGCCGCGGGTCGTCGAGGTGCGCGGTGCGGCCGTCGTCGCTGAGCATCTGCACGCCGTTGGCCTTGGCCCACAGCGGGAGGAACTCGGGAATCTTCGGGTCGAACCCGATGCGCGACAGCCCGCCGCCGGTGCGGACGGTGAGCTTCTACGCGGCCGTGGTCAGCTGGCCGTGGTCGGCGGGGGAGACGTCCTGGGCCGTCATGCCGCTCGCTTCGACGGCGGCGTCGTTCACGAGCATGACCCGGTTGTCGTAGAACTCGGGCAGGCCGTAGACCTTGCCGTCGAGGGTGACCTCCCGCAGGGCGGCGGGCCGGTACTGGCCGACGTCGATGTGCTGCTGGGCGATGCAGCCGGTGAGCGGCTCGAGGGTGCCGCGCGCGGCGTAGGTGCCGAGCAGTTGCCGGTCGAGGTAGACGAGGTCGGGCGGGGTGTGCGAGGCGACGGAAGCGAGGAACTGCTGGGCGTCGAAGGCGCTGCCGCCGATCTTCACGGTGGCCGGTGCGATCGCCTTGCCCGCCAGGTCGGCGCGGGTGGTGGCGATTTCGTCGCCGAGGCCGAACCCCATGGTCGTCAGGGTGGCCGCGGCGCCGGTGTCGCCACCGCTTCCGACCCCGCCGCACCCGGAGAGCAGCAGGACCGCCGTCGCACCGGCCAGAAGTTTCCGCGCCATCGCACACCCCTCCCAGAGGCGGCGTGGGTACCCGCTGGGCGGTGGTCCAAACCGGTTTCAGTGCGAGGCGGTGACCCACGGGTTGGGGCGGCAGACGGCACCGTCGGGACGGACCTTCGTGGCGGCACCGGGTTCGGCGCGGTTGAGGTTCGCGAGGTAGGTGTTGGACAGCCCGAAGGTCTGCTGCATCATCACCGGCGCGGCCGCACCGGGGGCGGGACAGCCGACGTGGCCGAGGCCGAGGGCGTGGCCCATCTCGTGGTTGATGGCGTAGGCGCGGTAGCCGGCCAGGTCGCCGTCGTAGGAGTGGGCGCCGCGGAGCCAGCGGGCGAGGTTGACGACGATCCGGTGGTCGTGCGAGAGGCGGCACGAGGAGTCGAAGGGGATGCCGAAGCCGCAGAGGTCCGGGCGCCGGGCGGTGCCGGGACTGGTCAGGCTGATCCGGACGGAGGGGCCGGCGCCGGCGCCGGCGCCGGCCTCGGCCTCGGCCTCGCCGAGCCGGCGGAAGGTCACGGCCCCGAGCCCGATCCAGCCACGGGGGTCGGCGAGGATCGCGTCGACGTCGTGGCCGAAGGAGGGAAGGTCGACGCCGTCTTCGATTTCGACGGTGTAGGTGAGGAGTTTCTCGCCGCTGCCGAAGTCGTGGCCGCTACCGGGGACGACGTGCCAGGTCCCGTCGCCGGCTTCGGTGACCGGCACCCCATCGGGCAGCGCGGCCGGTTCGGGAGCGGGCTTCGGGGCGGTGGCCGGCACGGTGGGCAGGGCGGTGGGCAGGGCGGAACCGACCCCGGAGATCCGCCGCGGCTGGGCGGCTTCCGGGGCGAGGAGAAGAGCAAGGGCAAGGGCAACGGCGAACACGAGCACAGCGGGCGGCCACCAAGCCACGGCGGCGGCCGCGGGCGCGGGAGCCGGAGGCGGCGGAGCGGGCGGTTCGGCCGGGACGGCGGGTGCACGCGGAACCCGGGGCGCCGGCGGACCGACGGAGATCGCGGGGGCGACGGAGATCGAGCGGGGGCGCCGTGCTTCGGGTCGGGGTGTGGGCGTGGGTTGGAGTGTGGTTGGCGTTGGGGCTGTGCGGATGGCGGCGGTCGGTGCGGCCGAGGTCGCGTCTTCGGTCGAAGTCCGCTGCTCGGGCGGCCACACCGGGGCGGGTGTTGCGGGGAAAGCCAGGCGCGCCTCGGGGATCGGTGTGGCCGAGGCCGGCGGCGCGGGCGCTACCGGGTTGGCCGGTGCCGCCCAACCTGCCTGCGCCACCTGGCCCGGCGCCGGTGGTTCCGGTGATGCAGGGTGGCGTGGAGTGGTTTCGGCCGGGGCCATCCGGGCCTCGCCGGCCGGTGCCGCCGGGCGGTCCGGTGCCGTCCGAGTCGCTGCGGCCGGGCTCTCCCCGGGCGGAACTGCCGGGACCGCCGGAACCGCCGGAACCGGCCGAGCCGGCGGGGGCGGGATGCGTGGCGACCTCGGTGCCTGGACCCCCTGCGGCGGCGCCGGCCGGCGGCGTGGCTGGGGGAGCCAGTCCACGCGGGCCAGGGGGTGTCGTTCAGTAGGCAAGGCCCACGCTCGCACACTCCGGCGCCACCGGGCCCTCGGTTCGCGGGTACGACACCGTCGACGGGTCGCCGTCGGAGGTGTAGCGGTGGCTCGCGGGCGCACCCAGCTCGTCGAGCCAGTGGGCCGATCCGTACTCCGCCTCCGAACCCGCCGACTGCGAACGGATCCGCGGGATCGCCGCGGGATCGAACTTGCCCGAGCACGGCGACGGCGCCGGCCCGGCCCCCACCAGGAGCGCGCCGCCGTACGAGTAACCCGGGCCCTGCAGCGCCAGGCCCGTGCGGTGCGGGCGGCTTCCGTACGGCAGGGCCAGCGTCGTCGGCCGGTAGCCCGGGACCGCCTGGCGGATCAGCGCGTCCTCCTCGGCGATCGCCGCCGTCACCGCCGGTTCCGTTGCCGTGCGCAGGTTCGTGTGGTGCCGGGTGTGGTTGCCGATCTCGAAGTGGTGCTCGGCCAGCCAGCGCAGTGCGCGCCCGTCGGTGTCGCCACCGAACGGGTGCTCGTTGACGTACAGGCTCGCCACCGGGCGGAACCGCGGGTGTGCCGCCGCGACGTCCAAGAGGATGCGGACCGCCGTGCCCGGTTCCGGTTGTCCCTGGGGCGTCAGGCGGAACACGCTCGGGTCGCCGTCGTCGAACGTCAGGACCACCGGGTGCGCGCCGGCCGGGAGGTCGAGCCGGCGGGAGACCAGCTCCGCCGTCGTGACCGGGACGTAGTCCTCGGTCGCGAGCCGTTCGAGCTCGGCCGTGAAGTCGGCGGGCGTGCGCTCGTAGACCGACTTCGGCTGCGCGACGAGGCGGTGGTACATCAAGACCGGCACCCGGCCGAGCTCGTCGGCGCCCACCTGCCGGGCGGCGGCGGGCGTGATGCGGACCGGCGCGGCGGCGGGCGCCGGGTGCGGCGGTGCGGGCGCCGGGGCGACGGGCGCGGGGCCGCCACAGGCCGCCAGCGCGAGGACGGCGGTGAGCCCGGCACCGGACCGGAAAAGGCAACGCATGGCGGAAGTGTGCGTCGGGCCCGCCGCGGGCGCGGGCCGGACCACCGGGTCGGGTGAGCCCGCAATGGTGCGCGATGGCCCGGAAAAGCGGGATTTCCCAGGCCGGGGCCATGAGCCCGGAAACGGCTCCAGCACGATTCGGTGATCGTCGGGAAACCGGTTTGGCGAAGATCACCGCCGGGTATTTCCCCGCGATGGTCCCGAAAAAGGCGGTCGCCGCCGAACGAACCTTCGATCGACGCCTGGTCCTCACCGCCGCCCTCGCGGGCTTGGCCACGAGTGCGTGCGGTGCGCTGCAACGGGGACGGGCGCTGGCCGTGCCGGCCCCGGCCGCCGCCGCCGCAGCGGCGGCGGCGCCGCCACCGCCTCCGAACCCGCTCGAAAAAGGCCTGCTCGTCGGCTTTTGCGGGGCGCCGGGCGCGAAGGCGCTCGGCCGCATGACGGGCGACCTCACGGAAGCGAGCCGCGCACTCCGCCGCCAGATCGAGGCGTTCCCGCCGGGACGTCCGGTCACCCCGGTCGTCGAGCTGATCGCCACCACCGTGCACCGCTCGCCGGGCGAGGACGGCATGTTCCGCAGCCGCTGCGAGGACGCGACCGTGCGCGACTACCTCGACGCCGCGCGGGCGCTGAACGGGTTGCTGCTGCTGAACATCCAGCCCGGCCGCGCCGACTTCCTGCCCGAGGTCCAGGCCTACGAACGCTGGTTGACCGAGCCCGACGTCGGCGTCGCGCTCGACCCCGAGTGGGCCGTGGAACCGGGCGTCGTCCCCGGCAAGAAGTTCGGCCGCACGACCGGCGCCGAGCTCGACGGGGTCGCGCGGTACCTCGGGGGCCTGGCCGACGCGCACCACCTGCCCGCCAAGGTGATGGTCTACCACCAGGTCGCCGCGTCCGTCGTGCGTGACGAAGAGCTTCTGCGGCCGCACAAGGGAGTCTCGGTCGTCAAGGTGGTCGACGGCATCGGGTCGGCCGCCGCCAAGAAGGCGACCTGGAAGACGCTGATGACGACCATGCCCGCCCAGGTGCGGCCGGGCTTCAAGCTGTTCTTCGAGGAGGACACCCGCCGCGGCGCGGGCTTGATGACCCCGGCGGACGTTCTGGCGCTGAGCCCCACCCCCGCCTACGTCGTCTACGAATAGCCGGCGCGTCGGAAAAGCCCGGTGCGGTCCGCCGCACCGGGCTTTCTCATGGCCGCGTACCCGGTTCGCAGACGACGAAAGCCCGGCGCGGGAGGGGAACCGCGCCGGGCCGTCGCCGGCTTGTCCGTCCGGGGTACCGGCCGGCCTAGCCGACCGGGACGGGCAGCCCGCCGAGAAGGTCGTTCACCAGCGCGGAAAGGCTGATCAGCACCCGCTGCAGCAGCGCGTTGAGCAGGGCCGACACCGGCGGCAGCGACTGGCGGGCCGCCAGCTTGGCGGCGAGCTCGTCGACGCCCTTGCGCGCTTCGGCGTTGTCCTTCTGCGCCGTGGCCGCGCTGTCCTTGGCCGCGGCCTGGATCGTGTACCGCTTGCCCTGGGCCAGATCCGACAGCAACGGGTCGAGGCGGGCGAGGGTGGCCTGCGTGCCGGGCACGTCCCCGTTGTCCGCCCGCGCCGCCAGCTGGTCGCGCAGGCCCTGGACCTCCGCCGCGGCGCTGGTGGTGCTCGACGATCCGCTGCCACCCGGCCCGCCTGCCGTCGCCACACCCACCCCCGTCAAGGCCACCGCGGCGGCGGTGACGAACACCGTGAGCGCTCGGGTCAGTGCACTTTTCATGTCGTACTCCTCCGGATTGTGCGATGCCGACTGCGATCATGGTGAGCGCCGGTCCGCGATAACGCGAGCGGATGTCCGGGTGCCGGCGGAACCGGTTGATTTCACACGGTGTACAGCCCCGCGAGTTCTCCGGAACAAACATCGACATCGCGTGAAGCGGCTGTTCAGCCGTTTTGCGCTTCGGCTACTGATCGTGAGGCCATCACTCGGCCGTGTCCGACGATTGCGATGAATGGCTGAATCGGCTCGGGTTTCTTCACCGAAGGTGCGATCGGTGCCAGTTTCGAGTGAGGCGCGACTTTCACTCGATCGTGAGGTTTAAGGAAAGAAATCATGGGTAATCAAGCGAATTTGGCCGGAGGTGGGAAAGCCACTCTTAAGTAGGGTACGGTGCGAAAACACTTCTTGCGCGGCGAGCGCGTGGCTAATCTGGGAGGCGGCTGCAGGGCCGGTTTTTCCGGCCGTTACTGTGGCCTCCTCGGTGCCGAGACCTGACAACTGGGCGCCATTCGGAGAGAAGTAAACGCAGAACGTCCCGACGCCCGACGGCGCCGGGACGTTCTGCGCGAAGACGGGAGGAAACGGCGGTGCGGGGCACCAGGGTCACTCGGGCAGCCGGCGGGAGCCGGGTGTTCGGTACCGGTGGCACCCGGACGCCGGAGGAACGGGTACGTGGCATCGGCCGAGGTCAGGTATCCGGCGGGAGTCGGGTGCCCGGTGCGGGAAGTGCCCCGGCGCCCGGCGGGGATCGGGTGTGCGGTATAGGTATCACCGGGGCGCGGAGCGGCGACCCGGTGCGCGGGATCAGCGTCGCTCGAGTGCCGAGTCAAGATCTGCTGCGCCGTCGGAGTGGCGCAGGAACGCCCGGTGGGGACCGGCTTTACAACGTGACCGACCCTCAGGCGCCCGGCGGGTTCCGCCGCGGCTCGGCCGGCGGGTACGTGTTCGCCGGCGGCGGGGTCGCCCCCGCGGCCGGGTATCCCGCCATCGCGCCCGGCTTGGGGTCACGGCGCACCAAGCCCGCCAAGCCCAGCAGCCCGACCAAGCCGAGCAGGCCCCACAAACCGTTGTCGTCGTTGTCGTCGCGGGTGTTGTCGCGGTTCGTTCCGTCGTCGTCGGTCTGCCGGTGCCACGCCGGTGCCGCGACGTCCGGTGCCGCCGATGCCGGCACCGCCGCCGTCAGCGCGAACGCCGCCGCCGCGATGCCGGCGCAGCAAAGCTTGCCTGCCCTGTGGTTCATCTCGGTTCTTCCTCCCGTTGTCGAGGTTGCGGAAATCGGTCTACCCGGGCGTACCCCCGCCGGCGGCATTCACTCCCGCTGTCACGGGAACGGGCGAAGACTTCGCCGCCGGGCCCCGCTTTCCGGGGCGTTTCCGGCGTTTGTAAGATGGTTGCCGGTTCAAGACGGAGCGGTGCAGGGACGCGCCGCGTGCGCCCGCCCGCCTCCGGGTGGCCCTCCGTTCTCAAGCGCAGCAGCGCATCCGAGCCGGGCAACACCGTCCACTGCCGTGGACCGGGGGAGGAATGAACACTGAACTCGCCGTCGCGCCGCTCGGCGCGACGTACACGCCACGCCTGATCTGCACCACGGGCGACCGCCTGATCCACCCGGCGGACGGCCGCAACGACCTCGCCAGGATCGTCGTGCGCTGGGCCCGTGCCTGGGTTCCCGAAACCTGGCCCGCCCGCCAGTACTTCGCCGCGCTGGGCATCGGTGACGACGAAAACCCTTGCTACCGCGACGAAGACGTCGTCGGATGGCACCTTCTGCAGCCTCGGCCGGACTCGCTCGCGTGGCGGGTGCGGTCGGGCGAGATCGACGTGACCACCGCGCTCACGGCCGAAGCCGAGGCCTGGCCCGAATAGGAAATCCCCGCGAAAGAGCCCTGCGTCACCCGGCGCCGGGCTCTTTTGCATACCCGAAACATTCTTTGCGCCGCAAGCGATCCCGGAGGAAGGTACCGGGAAGGGCTTGGCCACCAGCAGAACCGGGAACTAACCCGATCGGACCACACCGGGCGCGGTCAGCGGCTCGCGGTACCCACACGATGGTGGCACGAAGTGGAAACCGCGTCCCGGCATCAGTACGTTTCCCTCACACGGGACGGAGGACACACCTTCATTGCCGTCCCGTTCTCCGAATAGCGTTCATCGAGGAGCAATCCATGCTGAAGAAGATCGGGTTCGTCACGGCCGCCGCCGCGGCCGGCGCGTTCCTGGCCGGCGGCATCGCCGCGGCCGACACCCCGGGCGGTCACCACCACGGGCACCACGACGGTCACCACTACGGCGGCTACGACTACACCGGCCAGGTCGGCCTGGTGAACCTGAACAACACCGACGTGCTCCACAACGTCAACGCCACGCTCGGCCTGTGCGGCAACGACGTCAACGTCCTCGGCGTCCAGGTGCCGATCCACGACTCGCTCAACGGCATCGGCGTGCCGATCCTGTCGCCGGGCAGCCACGAGGCCAGCGGCGAGAACCCGGAAAACTGCGCCTCGGGCGGGTTGTCCGACGGCGGCACGAGCCAGGGTCACTGAAATTTCCGTGCCCGGAGCCGCCCCTGCGTGCGGAAGCCGGCTCCGGGCACGGGAAATCGGCCGCCGGTGCTGACGCCGCACCGCGCGCCCGGAACACGGAGCGAGCTGCACACTCCGGTTCCGCGTTCCGGGCCCGTCGCGACGCCGGACGGCGCCGACCCGGGTGGGACCGGCCGCGACGCTGGAGAAGTGCGCCGGTCCCGCCCGGCCTGACGGCACCATAACGAACTTTCCCGGGTCCGGCGAACCGAAGCCGGGCCCGTTTCTTTCCCCGTTCCCCCGCCGGACCGTCCGGCGGGTACCCAGAAGGAGTATTTTTCCCGTGATCAAGCAGCTCGGCTTCGTCGCCACCGCCCTCGCCGCCGGGATGGCGGTGCTCGGCGGATCCGCGTCCGCGACCAGTGTCAGCGTTGCGGGCCACCCGGTCGACACCACCGACCAGTTCGGCCTCGTCGGCAACGTGCAGAACCTCGACGTGGTGCACAACCTGAACGTGGTCGGCGGCGTGTGCGACGACGACATCAACGTCCTCGGCGTCCAGGTGCCGATCCACGACACCGCCAACGGCATCGGCGTGCCGGTCCTCTCCCCGGGCGAGCACGAGGCCGAGGGCCAGAACCCGGACAACTGCGCCGCCGGTGAGATCGCCGACGGCGGGACCACCCAGGGCAACTGACCCCCAGCGGGTCCGACCGCCGCGCGGGGTGCGTCCCGCGCGGCGGTTCGTCACGTCCGGTCCAGCCGGTGCACCGCCACTTCCCGCACGACGAGCAGCCCCGCGGCCGCGACCGGTACCGCGACGAAGGCGCCGACGACGCCGAGCAGTTCGAACCCGAGCAGCACCGCGACGACCGTGACGAGCGCCGGGATCCGGACGGCACGTCCGACGATCTTCGGCAGCAGCACGTAGTCCTCCACCACCCGGTAGCCGACGAAGAACCCGAGCGTCGCCAGCCCGACCGGCACCGACACCGTGAGCGCGACGAGGGTCGTACCGGCCCCGGCCGCCACCGAACCCGCCACCGGCACCAGGTCGAGCACGGCGACGAGCACGGCGAGCACCAGCGGGTAGGGCACGCCGAAAGACGACAGCCAGGCGAAGGTCGCCGCTCCGGCGATCACCGACACCGCGACGTTGCCGACGAGGTACGCGCCGACCTTCCGGAAGACCGCGTCGCCGATCAGGATCACCCGCGGTCGCCGCGACCGCGGGGCCAGCCGGTAGAGCGCGGTGCGGATCCGCGGGAAGTCGGCGACGAAGTAGGTGGCGAGCACCACGACGATCACGGCGTCACCGAGCAACGCCGCGAGTGATTTCGCCACGTCGGACAGCTGCACGGACCGGACGGCCGCTTCGAGGCCGAAGGTTTCGTTGGCGCGGCCCAGCAGGGTGCCGTGGTCGCGCAGCAGGGTCAGGTACCGCGGAGCGCCGTTCCGCAGCTGCGCCGCCTGGTCGGCCAGGGGCACGGCGGCCGCGGCGACGGTCCCGCCGAAGACGGCCAGCCCGGTCACGACGACCACCGCGGCGGCCAGCGCGCGGGGCACCCGGCGGGCGAGCCGGGCGGTCACCGGCTCGAGCCCCACCGCGAGGAAGAACGCGATGCCGATGAGCAGCAGCACGTCGGAGGCCGCGAGGAGGAGTTCGACGACCGCGACCGTGACGACCACCCCGGCCGCGGCGAGCATCCCGGTGAAGAACGGCGCGCGGCGATCGAGCGGTTTTCCCGGTCTGCCCAAGGGCTTTTCCTGCCGGGCCGCCGCTCCTTCGGCCTCGCCGACGGGATGCCCGGCGCGGTACGCCCCACGGCCGCTCGTTGCGTGCATGAGTTGTGGGCTACCCCGCGTGACGCGGCCGAATCCACCCGATCCGGGCTCGCCGGCAAGTCCACGCTTCCCGGTGACGCCCTCCGCCTGCCGTTGCCGGAACCGTTGGGGTGTCGGCAAAATCGCCTATGCGCTTCAAAGGTCTTCTGCTCGTCCCGGTCGTCGCCGTCGCTGCCGCGTTCGCGGTGGCCCCGGAAGCGGCGGCCATCAGCGCGCCGCGGCTGCTGATCAACCAGGACTTCCCCGATCCGGACGTCGTCAAGACGGCCTGGGGCTACTTCGCGTTCTCGACGGGCACGAAGGCCACGCGGATTCCGATGGCCGGCGCCGCCGCGGCGGAAGGGCCGTGGCGCGTCGCCGGTGACGCGCTCGGAGCGGTCCCCGCCTGGGCGAAGGCGGACGGCGGGTTCTGGGCCCCGGACGTCACCCAGCTGGCGGACGGCACCTTCGTGCTGTACTTCGCGGCCGCGCAGACGGCGGGTGGCGAGATGTGCCTCGGCGCGGCGACGGCGAAGAAGGCGGAAGGACCGTACACGCCGGCCGGCGACCGGCCGCTGGTGTGCGAACCCGGCGACCACGGGGACATCGACCCGCAGACGTTCGTCGACGCGGACGGGGCCCGGTACCTGCTCTACAAGAGCGACGGCGCGGCGGCCGGGCCGCCGTCGGCGATCTGGGCGCAGAAGCTGCAGGCCGACGGGCGCACCTTCGCCGGTCCGCGCACCGAGCTGCTGCGGGCCGATCTGACGCCCGAGAAGTCGGTCGTCGAAGCGCCTTCGGTGGTGAAGACGGCGTCCCGGTACCTGCTGTTCTACTCCGCGGACACGTTCGACAGCACGGGCTACCACACGTGTTACGCGTCCGCGCCGACGCTGGGCGGCGCGTTCGTGAAGGCGGACGCCCAGTTCCTGTCGAGGGACCTGCTCGGCGGCAAGGTGGACGCCCCGGGCGGCGCCGACGTGGTGGACGGCCACATCTTCTTCCACGGCTGGCTGAGCGGCGGCCGCACGGCGAGGGGCCTGTACGAGCTGCCGATCACCTTCGCGGGTGACGTGCCGCAGCTGGGCTGACGTGTCACCCACTCGTATGACGCTCCGGTTGGGCGGCCGGGTCCCGGATATCCGGGAGCGAGGGAACGGAGGAGTGCCATGACGGTGTGGTGGGGATTGGCTGGCTTGCTCGGGCTGCTGGGGTGCTGCGGCCTGCTCCGGAGCCATCGCGCCGCCGGAGCGGCGGTCGAGGGCGACCCGCTGGCGCGCTATCCGGTGGCCCGCGAACCGGCGACACCGAACGCGGACGCTGCGCACACGCCGCTGATGACGCCGGCGATCACGCCGGAGATGCTCGCCGCCCGCCCGGGGCCGGCCGGGCCGCGGCCGGACGCGGTGGTGCCGGAGTCGGGGACGATCGCCGGAGAGATCCCCGCACCGCGGCCACAGTCCGGCGGGGCGGGAGAGCGGCCGGTTGCGGCTTCGGCGGGGCAGGCGGCGGGAGGATCGGTGCCCGCGCCCGGCACCTCCGGGGTCCCGCAGCCGCCGAAGCACGCGCTTCGGACCGAGGCGTCCGCGCCGGAAACCGCGGGTGTCCCTCGAGCTCGTGCACCGGAACCCGGGGCGACCCCGCAGCCGCAGCCGAACTCCACCGGGCTCGGCGGTACCGTCAAGCGGCTCCTGCGGCGCGCCTGACCCTCACCCCAGCGGTGCGCCGTCCTCGGCCAGCCCGGCCAGCAGATCGCCGTGGTCTTCGATGCGGTCCAGGACGTCGTCCGCCGTGAACGTCAACCGGTTCACGTGCCGGCAGGCGCGGACCTCGTCCCACGTCACCGGGGTGGACGCCGTCGGGTGGTCGCGGCCGCGCAGGGAATACGGGGCCACCGTGGTCTTCGCCGGGTTGTTCTGGCTCCAGTCGATGAACACCCGGCCCGTGCGCTGGGCCTTCGCCATCACCGCCGTCACCGACTCCGGTGTCTCCTTCGCCAGGCGCTGGGCGAGCCGCTTCGCGTAGGCCGACGGGGCCGCCGGGTCGTCCGTCCGGATTCCGCAGTAGAGCTGCATTCCCTTGGAGCCCGACGTTTTCGCGTACGGCGTCAGCCCGTCGGCGACCAGGACGTCGTGGAGGCGCTCCGCCACCCGGCAGCAGTCGACGATCGTGGTGCCCGGGCCCGGGTCGAGGTCGAACACCAGCCGGTCCGGGGGCTGCCGGGTGCCCGATTCCACCGTCCACTGGGGAACGTGCAGCTCGAGCGCCGCCATGTTCGCCGCCCACACCAGGCCCGGGAGGTCGTCCAGGAGCGGGTAGTCGATCGTGCCGCCCGTGCCGGCCAGGCGGACCGTGCGCAGCCAGTCCGGGGCGCCCTTCGGGGCGTTCTTCTCGAACCACTTCTGGCCGTCGACGCCGTTCGGGTAGCGGATGAACGTGACCGGCCGCCCGGCGAGGTGCGGCAGCAGCACCGCCGCGACGCGGGAGTAGTAGTTGATCACCTCGCCCTTGGTGAACCCGGCCGCCGGGTACAGCACCTTGTCCAGATTGGACAGGGTGAGCCGCCGGTGGCCGGCCTGGACGGTGATCCGCTGACCCGCCGGCTCGGGCGAGGGTGACGGCGAAGGCTGCGCGGCCGCGGCGGGCTCGTGCGGAACCGCGCGCGGCGCCAGGACCTCGGCCGGATCCTTGTCGTGGCGCAGGCCCCGCCAGGCGGTGTGGCGGACGCGGCCGCCGCGGGTGAACTGGCGGTAGACGATCTCGCCGACCAGCCGCGGCTCCACCCAGCGGGCGCGGGCGGTGTCCTCCCGCGGCGGCGTCGTCACGAACGGGTGGGTGCGCCGCTCCATCGCCTCCAGCTGCGCCCGCAGGTCGGCGCGAGTGGCCTGGCTGAACCCGGTGCCGACGTCGCCGATGTAGACCAGGTCGCCGGTCGCGGGGTCGTGCGCGCCGAGCAGCAGCCCGCCGAGGGTGCCGGTGAAGCTGTGCTGGCCGGGGCGCCAGCCGCAGACGATCACCTCCTGGGTCCGGACCAGCGGGTGCTTGAGCCACGAATCCGGCCGCTGCCCGGGGTGGTAGGCCGACGAACGCAGCTTCGCGACGACCCCCTCGTACCCGGCGGACGCGGCGTGGGCGAGGAAGTCCGCGGGCGTGCGGCGGTCGGCGGCGAGCTCGTCGAAGGTGACCGCGCGGACCACCGAAACGCGGTACCGGTCGGGCATCGGCAGCTCGGCCAGCAGGCCCCGGCGCTCGTCGTACGGCGCGGCCAGCAGGCTCCGGTCCCCGAGCCGGAGCAGGTCGAAGGCCAGGAACCGGACCGGGACGTCCGTGAACTCCAGCCCCTTCGGCCCGCTCTGGTGCCGGACGTAGCGGCCGCGGCGCTCCTGCATCCGCTCGAAGTCGATCCGGCCGTCCTCGCCGTAGACGACGACCTCGCCGTCCAGGTAGGCGGCGCGGCCGTCCAGCGCGGGGGCGAGCACGCCCTCGAGGTCGGTGAATTCCGCGGTGAAGTCGATGTTGTTGCGGCTGGTGAGCACGGTCGTGCCGTCCGCGGCGATCCGCATGGCCGCCCGGTAACCGTCCAATTTGTACTCGTAGGCCCACTCCGGGCCGCTGCGCAGCCGTCCGCCGTCGGCCTTGGCGAGCATCGGCTCCACCCAGGCCGGAACGAGCGACGCGTCGTCTGCCGCCATTCGGACCTCCGTCACCTTCCGTGCCCAAAGTACTGATCCGGCCAAAAGCAGGCCGCCCCTCCGCGGCGCGCAACCGTTGCCACGAAAGTCATTCGGCCGTGACTGTGGTCGGATTAGTACTGGTCGGCACAGTAACCCGTTCGGCCTAGATTTGCCCGGTTTCTGCAGGTGAACGAGGCTTGAACGCCTGTTCGGCGGTCGCTCAGGCGGGCAGGAAGTCGTCGACGGCCCGGCGCAGCGTGGCGCGCACCTTGCCGGCGTCGTCGAGTTCGCCGCCGTGCAGGGCGCCGTCGCGCAGCAGGACGAGCACGCGTGCCGCGTGGTCCGGTTCCGGGTGGCCGAGGTCCGCCGCCTGGTCGCGCAGGACGTCGAAGAACCACTGCCGGTGGTCGTCGATCACCTGGCGCACCCGGTTCTCCGGATCGGGGTACTCGGCGGCGGCGTTGAGGAACTGGCAGCCGCGGAAATCTTCCCCGCATGTCGCGTCGCCGACCACCGCCATGGTTTCGGCCAGCGCCTCGCGCGGTGGCTTGCCCCTCCGCACCGACTCGACGGCCGCGCGGATCTGGCGGCTGGTCTCGGCGAGGTAGGCGGCGACCAAGTCGTCCTTCGTCGGGTAGTGGCGGTAGAAGGTCGCCCGGGTCACGGCCGCCTCGGAAACCAGGCGTTCCACCCCGACGGCGTGGATGCCCTCGGCGTAGAAGAGGCGGGCGGCGGTCGCGAGCAGCCGGTCCTTCGGGTGCGGCTCGGCAGTCCTCATTTCCGCAGCATAGAGAAAGACCGATCGTTCTGCCAGATCGGCTTCGTCACATTGCCACGGCGGCCCGGACGGTCCAGAGTAGCTAGCAGAAAGACCGATCGTTCTCTCTGAAGGAGCCAGCCATGAGCAAGCCCACCATCGTCCTGGTCCACGGCGCGTTCGCCGACTCGTCCAGCTGGACCGGGGTCGTCGCGAAGCTGCAGGAGCAGGGCTATCCGGTCCGGGCGGTGGCGAACCCGCTGCGGGGCGTCGAGTCCGACGCGGCCTACGTCGCGGACGTCGTCAACAGCGTCGAAGGCCCGGTCGTCCTGGCCGGCCACTCCTACGGCGGTGCCCTGATCACCCGTGCGGCCACCGAGACGCCGAACGTCCGCGCCCTGGTCTACATCGCCGCGTTCCAGCCGGACGCGGGCGAGAGCGTGTTCGAGCTGTCCGGCCGCTACCCGGGCGCCAAGCTCGGCCCGGAGACCACGTACGTCCTCGAGCACGACGGTCAGCCCGAGCTGTCGATCAAGCCGGCGGACTTCGCCGAGGTCTTCGCCGCCGACGTCCCCGCCGCCACCGCGGCGGTCATGGCGGTGACCCAGCGGCCGGTCGCGCAGCAGGCGCTGGCCGCGCCGTTCGAGGGCACCCCGGCGTGGACGAAGCTGCCCTCGTGGACGCTGGTCGCGAACCAGGACAACGCGATCCCGGCCAAGGCGCAGGAGTTCATGGCCGAGCGCGCGTCGTCGACGGTCCGCCGGATCGACGCCTCGCACGCGGTCGCGGTGTCCCGGCCCGAGGTGGTCGCCGAGGTCATCCTCGCCGCGGCGGCGAGCGTCGAGTGAGTCAGCGGCACAGGGCGGTCGCCTCGTCCAGGCGGGCCAGCTTCTCCGGGTTGCGCACGGCGTAAAGCCCCGTGACGAGACCGTCGTCGACGCGGACCGCCACCACGGTGTCGACCTCGCCGCCGCGCCGCAGGATCAGCGCTGGGTAGCCGTTGACCTGGGCGGCTTCCAGGGTGCCGACGGCGAGGTTGCCCAGGTCGGCGGTCAGCAGCCGGGCCACGTCCGCGGCCCCGGTGACGGGCGCCGGCGTCGCCTGCACGACCCCGCCGCCGTCGCCGAGGAACACGACGTCCGGGGCGAGGACGTCGAGCAGGTCCCGCAGGTCGCCCGTCTCGGCGGCGCGCCGGAAGGCTTCGAGGGCGTCCCGGGTCGCCGCCGGCGAAACGGCCCCGCGCGGCCGGCGGGCGGCGACGTGGGAGCGGGCCCGGTGCGCGATCTGGCGGACCGCGGCCGGGCTCTTGCCGACGGCTTCGGCGATCTCGTCGTAGCCCAGGTCGAACACTTCGCGCAGCACGAACACCGCCCGCTCGGCCGGCCCGAGCGTCTCCAGCACCAGCAGCATCGCCATCGAAACGCTGTCGGCCAGCTCGACGTCCTCGGCGACGTCGGGCGTGGTCAGCAGCGGCTCGGGCAGCCACGGCCCGATGTAGGACTCCTTGCGCCTGCCGAGCGCCCGCAGCCGCATCAGCGCCTGCCGGGTGGTGATCCGGACCAGGTACGCCCGCCGGTCCCGCACCGCGGCGAGGTCCACCCCCACCCACCGCAGCCACGTTTCCTGCAGGACGTCTTCGGCGTCGGCGGCCGAGCCGAGCAGCTGGTAGGCGACGGTGAACAGCAGGTTGCGGTGGGCGAGGAAGGCCTCGGTGGCGGGGTCGGCCATGGGTGGCGCCTCTTTCGGTCGCGGGTTTCCCCTCCAGATGCCGCACGCCGTCGCGGTGTGACAGTGATCGTCGTCACCCGTCCAGGGTGTCACGGGGTGCGGGTCCGCCGGCATCTCGTGGTCGTTCGCAACGCACACACCACGAGTGAGGACGACGTCATGGAACCCCGTTTCACCTTGACCGACAACGAAATCGGCGCCCGCTTCGCCAAGCGGTTCGGCACCGCGAGCCTGGCGATCGTCCAGTCGCCCCTGGACAAGGTCACGCGGGAGCTGGTGTCGCTGCGCGTCAGCCAGATCAACGGCTGCGGCTGGTGCGTCGACGTCCACACCAAGGAACTGGCGGCCGCCGGGGAGGCGGGCGTGCGGATCAACCTGGTCGCGGCCTGGCGTGAGGCCACGGTGTACACCGAGGCCGAGCAGGCGGCGCTCGCGCTGGCCGAGGAGGGCACGCGGATCGCCGATGCCGCCCCCGGCGTCTCCGACGACACCTGGGCCCGGGTGCGCAAGCACTACGACGACGACCGGACCGCCGCACTGGTCGCCCTGATCGCCCAGATGAACTCGGCCAACCGGCTCGCGGTGATCGTCCACCAGAAGGGCGGCGCGTACGAGCCGGGCATGTTCGGCTGAGGCGCGGAGTTCGTGCTTCGCTGGGGGACATGACGAAGGCGGAGCGGTGGCGTCGGTACTGGGACCGCAAGTCCACGACCTACGACGCGGAGATGGGTTGCTGGGACCGCCGTCTCTTCGGCGATTCGCGGGCGTGGGCTTGCGGCCAGGCGGCGGGCGAGGTCCTGGAGGTCGCGATCGGAACCGGGCTGAACCTCCCCTGCTACCCCGCGGAGGTGACGCTCACCGGCGTCGACCTCAGCGAGGGGATGCTCGCCGTCGCCCGCGACCGCGCCCGCCGGCTCGGCCACCCGGTGACCCTGCGCGCGGGCGACGCCGAGGCACTGCCGTTCGCCGAGGCCTCTTTCGACACCGTGCTGTGCACGTTCGGCCTCTGCGCCATCCCCGACCCCGCGGCCGCGGTGGGCGAGATGGTGCGGGTGCTGCGCCCGGGCGGCCGGCTGATCCTGGTCGACCACGTCGCCTCGTCGTCGCGGATCGTGCGGGGCCTGCAGCAGCTGGTCGAGCTGGCGAGCGTCCCGCTGGCCGGCGAGCACTTCCGGCGGCGGCCGCTGAAGCTCGTCGAGGCACTCGGCCTGCCGGTGCAGCGGCGGGAGCGGTTCAAGCTCGGGCTGGTGGAACGGCTGGTGGCCGGCAAGGTCAGCTGATCAGCATGCTCTCGTCCAGCCCGGCCAGGATCGCCGCCGCGTCGTCGTAGATCGCGACGGCGCCGGCGTCGGTCAGCTCCGCCGCGCCGACGCCGCCGGAGAGCACCGAAACCGTGCGCACGCCGGCCTTCGTGGCGGCGTGGACGTCCCAGACCGCGTCGCCGACGAAGATCGTCTCCTCCGGAGCGCTCCCGGCCTTGTCGAGCGCGGCGAACACGGGCTCCGGATCGGGCTTCGTCGCCTCGACGTCGTCGCCGGAAACGATGCCCGCGACCACGTCGTCGACGTCGAGGACGCGGCGCAGCTCCTTGAGCTCGTCCGGCGCCGCCGACGTCGCCAGCACGACGCGGATCCCGCGGTCCGCCAGGGCGCGCAGGAGCTCGGGGGCGCGGTCGAACGGCCGCAGCAGGCCGGCCGTCTCCAGGTAGAAGCGGCTGTGGAGCTCCTTCGCCTCGTCGCCGATGCGGCCGGCGTCTTCGTCGCCCAGCAGGGTGCTCAGCAGCTTGCCGGACCCCTTGCCGATCGCTCGGTGCACGCGCCAGGAGTCGACGTCCCGGTCCAGCGCGTGGAACGCCCGGCGCCAGGCGTGGACGTGGAGGTAGTTGGAGTCGACGAGCGTTCCGTCGACGTCGAACAGGACCGCGGTGGCGATGGCAGGCTCCTCGAGGTCGGTGCGGGTTTCCCGGTGTTCCGCGTGGGTACCGGGAGGGGTGATCGGAATACCCCGGACCGGAGGGAAGTACACATGACCGGCCTCGTCTCGGCGGGCTTCCGCGGGCTGGCGGCGCTGCGGCGCGCCCCGGCGTTCCACCCCGTGGGCGTGGTCCGCCGCGGCGAACTCCGGCCCGTCGCCGACGACCTGCCGTGGCCGTCCGGACCGGCGCCCGTCATCGCCCGGCTGTCCAAGGGCGCCGGCACCCCCGGGCGGCTGCCGGACGCGCTCGGGCTGGCGGTGCGGATTCCCGGCGCGGGCCGCGACGGCGGGCCGTGGGACATCCTGCTGACGACGGCCGGCAGCGGGCACGTCGGGCGGATGCTGCCCCGGCCTTCGGCCGCGTGGACGCGCGGCGCCTACAGCAGCCTCGTGCCGTACCGCCGGGCCGACCGGCTCGTCTGGCTGGGCGCGTGGGCGGCGGCGTCGTCGCCGCGGATCGAAGCGTCACTCGACGCGGCACGCGCGACGGGAACGTGGGAGTTCGTGCTCCGGACCGGCCGCGAAGACGGGCGCTGGTGCGACAGTGCCGTGCTGACCCTGACGGAGCCCGGTGGCGACGCGCCGTCGTTCGATCCGATGCTGAACCGCCCCGACGGGCTGGAGTTCGCCCCGGACTGGCTGGTGCGGCTGCGGGAGCGGGCCTACGCGGGGAGCCGGGCCGGGCGGCCGTCGTGACCCGGCCGCCCGGCCCGGTGCCCGGTCACCGCGAGTCGGCGACGGGGCTGCGCGTGGCGCCGAGCGGGATCAGGCCGAGCGCGATCATCCCGACGCCCAGGCCGAAGTGCAGCCAGTTGTCCGCGGTGTTGACCGGAACGAAGTTGGCCGCGCTGCCCTGGTCGATCACCAGGCCGTAGAGCCACAGGACCAGGTAGACCACCCCGCCGCCGACGAGGAAGGCCCGGGCACCGCGCGCCGTCCTCGCCAGGGCGAGCCCGGCGACGCCGAACGCGAGGTGGACGATGTTGTGCAGGATCGACACGGAGAAGATGCCCAGGAGCAGGGCACCGGAATGGTGCCCGGCCCAGGTGAGCATGTCGTAGTGGGTCGTCACGCCGGGGATGAACCCCAGCACGCCGACCAGCAGGAAAACCACTCCGACGATCGCGGCGAGGAGCTGGCGCGGGGTTCGCCGGACCTCGGTCTCCATCGATGACATGGTCGTTCCTCCCGATTCGGTGAGCGGGCCCTCGGCCGGGGACCCGCCGGGGCGGCGTGCCCGGCTGCGCGGCGGGCAAACGCGTTTCGCCCCGCCTGTCGCCGGGTATGCCCGGGTTTCGCCCGATCGGAGGAAGCGATGAGCACTCCCGAAATCGACCCGGTGACCGCCGAGAGCATGGAAGCCGACGCCGACATCGCCGGCGAGCACACCGAGCCGACGTTCCGCGACCAGGAGCCCCAGGCGGGCGACAGCGACGAAGAAGACGCCGACCGCGGGGGCATGCCCTCGGCGTGAGGTCAGGGACGGGCCCGCGGGTAGGTCCGGCGCTCGCCGATCCGGCCGTCCTTCGTGTGGATGAAGTGGGCCGTGCCGCGCTTGATCGCGAGCTGGCGGCCGTCCGCGACAGCGTCGGACTTCGTCTCGGCGCTGCCGGACGCCCGCGTGTTGCCGACGACCTTGTTCTTCCAGACGGAGCCGTCGTAGAAGGTTTCGATGTCGCCGTCGGCCGGTGCGAGCGCCGGCCCGTCGGCGGCTTCATGGGTGCCGTAGAGGGCCGGGTCCGGCTTCGGGGCGGTGCCCGGCCCGCCGAGGGGTTGGGGGTCCATGAGGTATTCGATGCCGGTGTCGGTGGTCCAGCTGGTGCCTTTGGCGCCGTCGGGGCCGTCGGAGAGGTGCCAGATGGTGTGGTTGTGGGTTTGGTCTTCTTCGTCGAGCAGGGCGTCGGGGACGATGTCGCCTTCGAGGCCGTCGGCTTTGAGTTCTTCGATGGCGGCCAGCCACTGCTTCTGGTGGACGGTGTCGCGGGCGAGGTTGAATTTGAGCATGGCTTTGACGCCGGGGTCGTCGGTCATGTTGTAGAGGCGGGCGGTTTGGAGACGGCCTTGGGCTTCGGCGGCGGCGTTGGCGCGGAAGTCGGCGAGCAGGTTGCCGGAGGCGATGATGTAGCGGCCGTTCCAGGGGTATCCGTTGCT
>NZ_JBHVXZ010000131.1:0-27128 GCF_042881395.1 Amycolatopsis sp. NPDC058278
ACAACCCCCGGCCGTTCGTGTGGCGCAAGACTGCTGAGGAGATCATCGACTCGCTCGCACGATATTGCCAACGAATTTCAGGCGCAGGACACTAGGGCAAGTCGGGATTCGTGCTGTGCCTGATGGATTTCTATACCGGCGCCCGATGGGGTGAACTTGTCGGGCAGCAGCGGCACGAGTACGACTCCGAGCGGCGGGGGATCGAGATCCGGACGCCGCTGAATGAGGTGGGTGGGCAGGTCTACAAAGGAGGTCGGAAGAGTGATGATCATCACGCAGAAAATCGTCAGAGGCCGCCGACACGGCGCGGGAACTCACGGCCCAAGAAGAGCCGGACGAAAACGCCTGCGGGTACGAGGTTCGTGGCGTTGCCGCCGGGCATTGCGGTGCTCTATGAGGAGCTGATGGACAGCCATCGGGAGCCGTTCGTGCTGTGTACGCCGGAGGGGCATCCGTGGCGGCGGTCGAACTTCCGGATCCGGTTCTGGCGGCCGGCGTGGGACGGTGTCGAGCTCGACGACGCCGGGGCGGGGGAGCGGCGCCCGCCGATCCTGCCGACCTTCACGTTCCACGAAGGCCGGCACACCCACAGCACGTGGCTGACCGAAGACGGAATCCCGGAGGTCGCGCGCCGGGCGCGGCTGGGTCAGAAGATGAAGGGCATCGCCCGCGTCTACGACCACGTGACGCCGGCGATGGTGAAGCCGGCGATGGTGAACCAGATCCTGGACGTCCTGGAAGAGCGCTGGCTGCGGTCGCTGGCGTCCCTGTATCCGGGTGAGCGGGCGAAACTAGTGTCCTGGTTCCCGCACCTGCGGCCCCGGCGGGCGATCGGGCCCCATCGCCGGATCGTCGCCGACTGACGAGTAGAAGCCCCGCCCCTCCGGGGAGGGACAGGGCTTCTGACCTGCGAAAACATGTGGTGCGCGATACTGGGATTGAACCAGTGACCTCTTCCGTGTCAGGGAAGTGCAATACCTGGCTTGACCAGGCAAAAGACGCACCACCGCAGGTCGCGGGCTCGGTCTGCTCCCCGGAGGGCTGCTTTCAGCGTGATTGGCGCAGACCGCTGTCGCCGAATGATCGCCAGACGGGTTCAGCGCGGGGCGTACAACGCATGCTCGTAGCCAATCCGGGTGCCTACTTGACCGCGCTGCAGGAGGGCGCTTGGGTCGCGACGGGTCGTCGAGAAGGCCCTCGACCAGCACACCTGCGCTGAATCCTCGTTCGAGGCAGCGCTCCGGTCGCAGCCGGAGACGGAGGTCAGCCGTGAAGCCCTGGAAGGTGGCATTGTTAGCTGGCGGCAGCGGACCATCCTGGCCGCCGTCATAAGTGGCCAGGGCATCACCGACCGCGGCGACCGGCTCGCGCAGATCCCGCACCTGCTCGGCACCACGGGGGCGGGCTCGCCGACCGCCGCGGCGCTGCCGGTAGCGTCGCGAAGGTGGGGACCGTGCGGGTGACGTCGAAGGCCGTGGCGGACGTGGTGTTGCGAACACTGGTCCGTGGTTCGCGGCCGCCTGCCCGGCCGCGGGCCGCCGGGCTGGTCTTGCTCGCCCTGGTCGCGGTGGTGGCCGGCGGCCTCGCCGTGGTCCCCGGCGCTCGAGCCGGGACGGGGACGCTCTGGGTGACCGCGGCGCTGACCGCGGCCGCGGTCGCGCTGACGGTCCTGGATCCGCTGTGGGCCTGGCGGCTGTTGATCGTTCTGGTGGCATCGGCGGACCTCCTCTACGGACACCACGCGCGCTTCGGCTGGCCCTGGACACCCGGCTTCGCACTGGCCGCGGTGCCGGTGCTGGCCGCGGTCGGGCGCGTGAGCCAGGTGAGAGTGCTGGGAGGTGTCTGGCTGGTTTCGGTCGCGCTCAGCGCGCCGACCGCGAACGTGCGCGACGAACTCGTCCCCATCGCGGTCCTGCTCGCGGTGCCCCTCGTGTTCGGGCACCTCGTCGCCCGGCTGCGCGGCACCGAACACGACCTCGCGACCGTCGCCGCGCACCAGGCCGTACTGGAAGAACGCACCCGGATCGCGCGCGAGCTCCACGACGTGGTCGCCCACCACATGTCGATGCTCGCCGTGCGCGCCGACTCGGCGCGTTACCGGTTCCCGGAGCTGACCGACGACCTGCGCGAGGAGTTCCGGTCCATTCAGGACACCGCGCGGGACGGGATGACCGAGATGCGCCGCCTGCTCGGCGCGCTGCGTGCCGCCCCCGGGCTACCGGAGACCGAGCCGCAACCGGGTGCCGAACGCATCGCGTCGCTGGTGGAGCGCGTCCGAGCGGCGGGCACCGACATCCGGCTGGACCTGACCGGCGAGCTCGAGAGCCTGCCCGCCGGGGTGTCGCTGTCGGCGTACCGGGTCGTGCAGGAGGCGCTCAGCAACGCCGTCCGGCACGCGCCCGGAGCGGCCGTCACCGTGGCGGTCGAGGTCACGCCCGGCGAGCTAACGATCTTGGTGCGCGACTCCGGCGCGCCCTCGGCGTTCCCGGGCGAGGCGCCCGGGCGCGCGAAGCACGGCCTGATCGGGATGCGCGAACGCGCGGCGGCGCTCGGCGGTAGGTTGACCGCCGGTGCGCGTCCCGAAGGTGGCTTCACGGTGGCGTTCACCGTTCCGCTCGGCAAGGAGACCTGATGACCCTCACGGTCGTGATCGCCGATGACCAGACGATGGTGCGCCAGAGCTTCCGCGCGGTGCTCGACGCCCAGCCGGACATCCGGGTGACCGGTGAAGCGCGCACCGGAGCCGAGGCCGTCACCGCCTGCCGGGAGCTGCGTCCGGACCTGGTGCTGATGGACATCCGGATGCCGGAGCTGGACGGGCTGGCCGCGACCCGGCAGATCCTCGCCGGCGCGCCGGACGGCCGGCCGCGAGTGCTGGTACTGACCACGTTCGACGCGGACGAGTACGTCTACGGCGCGCTCGGCGCGGGAGCCAGCGGCTTCCTGCTCAAGGACTCGCCGCTGGACGACCTCGTCGTCGCGGTGCGGATGGTGGCCGCCGGAAACGCGCTGTTCGCGCCCGCCGTCACCCGCCGCGTCATCGAAGGGTTCGCCGCGCAGCTGCCGCGCACCCAGGACACGGCCCGGCTGCGGGAACTGACCGCGCGGGAGAACGAGGTGCTGCGGCTCATCGCCCGTGGTCTGTCCAATGCGGACATCGCCGCCCGGCTGGTGATCGCCGAGCAGACGGCCAAGACGCACGTCAGCCGCGTGCTGGGCAAACTGCGCCTGCGCGACCGCGCGCAGGCGGTGGTGCTGGCGTACGAGGCCGGGCTGGTCGTGCCGGGTGAGTGATACCCCGGCGGTACCCCGCGGCCCGATGCTACCGGGGTAGCGGTCCAAGACGGCTCCGCAGGCCGACGACGCGGGCCTCGATCGTTCCTAGCTTGTCCGTGTGCGCAAAGGAAAAGTCGGCCTCGCTGTCCTGTTCGGTGGAATCGCCGCGGGACTCATCGCGATCACGATCCACCACCTCTCGCGTGGACTGCCCCTCGGCACCGACAGCGCGGTGTACCGGGCAGGCGGCCTGGCTCTGCTGCACGGCGAACCGCTGTACGACCCGTTGCTCGCGCTCGCCCCACCGGATCGGGCCGCACTGCCGTTCACCTATCCGCCGTTCGCGGCGCTGCTGTTCGTGCTGCTGGCGGTGGTCCCACCGCAGATCGCCTGGCTGTTCGTGGCGATGGGTTCGGTGCCGGCCCTCATGGCCGTGGTCCACCGCTTCGCCGGCAGCCTGCCTCCGGTCGTGCTCTGCCTGCTGCCCGTCCTGGAGCCGGTCTGGCGGCTGCTGTCGCTCGGGCAGATCAACGCGGTGCTGATGGCGCTCGTGGTGACGGACGTGCTGCCGGCGCGGCGGCCGCGGTGGGGCGGCGTGCTGGTGGGGCTGGCGGCCGCGGTGAAGCTGACGCCGCTGATCTTCGTCCCGCACCTGTTCCTGACCGGGCGGCGCGCCGACGGCGTGCGTGCGCTGGCCGTGTTCTGCGGTGCGTCGGCACTCGGAGCGGTGGTGCTGCCCCGCGACTCGCTGAGGTACTGGACGTCAGCCGTGGTGGACAACCACAACGCCGGCTCGATCGACTGGGTGCTGGACCAGTCCCTGCACGGGCTGCTCGCCCGGTCCGGTATGCCGTCGATCGGCTGGTACGCGGCGGGCACGGCCCTGATCCTGGCGGTGGCCGCAGTGCTGGTCCGCGACTTCCACCGGCGCGGCGACGCACGGGCTGCGCTCCTGGTTTCGGCCGGGTGCGCGTTGCTGATCAGCCCGCTTTCCTGGACGCACCATTGGATCTGGGCGGTCCCCCTGGCCGCCTGCCTGGCCGGCCGCCGGGCCGCGCTGGCCGGTGTGGCGGCCGTCTTCACCGGCCGGACCCTCACGTGGGTCCCCGAAGGAGCACACCGGGAACTGACCTGGAACCTGCCGCAGGCGCTGCTCGGCAACGCCTACGTCCTGGCCGCGCTGGCCGCGGGGGCGGTCCTCGGCCTGCGGCTGTCCCGACGAGGTCGGATACCCCGCCGGCCGGACCCCGGCGACCAGGGGAACACCCCTCACTTGTACGGCGAAGGAGCCTTGCCCGCGAGGTAGTTGAACGTCTTGACCATGTACGGCCAGAAGGTGCTGTTCACGCACGAGTAACTCGGCGTGAAGCCGTCGCACGCGCCGGGGCCCTCGAGTTCGATGGTGAACGACGCGATGCCGAGCTTGCCGTAGGCGTAGTCGTCCGAGCCGCCGGCAGCGTTGTAGAGGAGGTCACCGGCCTGGCCGTACGGGTAGCCGGAGAACGCCGACATCGCCTTGCCCATCGCGCGGAACTGGGTGTCGCTGGGAGTGTGGACGGTGTTCGAGTACTCCCACGGCAGGATGATGATGCCGGCGTAGCTGTGCAGCATCAGGGCCGTGCCGCGAGCGGTCGCGTCGGGCTTGTCGGACGCGCCGTCCGCGCGGTGGTCACCGAAGAGCTGGGGCCAGAGTTGTTCCAGCGCCTTGTTCTCCGGCTCCGAATCGGCGGAACCGGTGGACGTGGACGTCGTCTGGTCGCACTTGCTGTTGTTGCTCTGCCAGTGGTAGCCGAAGTTCCGGTTGTTGTCGACGCCCGGCTGGCTGCCCGCCGAATCGCCGCAGCGCGCGAGGTCCGCACTGGTGAAGTCGGCGTTCTTCCGGTGCAGCACCGGGTTGTTGCCACCCTGCTGGACGATGTTGACGCCGTCCGGGTTGACGATCGGGACGACCCAGATTTCGGTGGTGTTCAACAGGTTCGTCACCGTGCTGTCGGTGCCGTAACCGCTGACGAGGTAGTTGATGTACTTGTAGGCGAGCGCGCCCGTGGCGATCTCCCGCGCGTGGATCTGCGCCTGCAGGAGGAACCGCGGTTTGGCCGAGTTCGGGTTCAGCGCGCAGTCGCCGCCGGCCTTCTTCGTGATGCAGATGGCCTTCAGCTCGTAGCCGCCGCGCCCCTGCTGCTTCAGCCACGACTGACCGTAGTTGACGACCGTGGCGAGATCGGGGTGCGCGGCCGCGGCGGCGGCCAGGTTCGCGTAGTGCGCGTTGACCGTGTGGTAACCGCCGTCGTAGGTCTCGTCCTGCGGTGCCGCGCCGGGTGCCAGCCGCGGGGGAGGCCCAGGTGGCCGCGGGGTACCGATTGCTCACCTCGGTGACGAAGCCGAGCTGGGACAGTTCGGCCCCGGTGGTCTCGTCGCCGTGGCGGCAGGAGACATTCAAGTTCTCCACCGACCCGGAACTGGAAGCCAAGGTCCGCGACGTGGTCGGGCTCTACCTGACTACCAACGCAACGGCACCACCACCTTGTTCGCGGCACTGGAGATCGCCACCGGCAAAGTCACCGACCAGTGCTACGACCGGCACGGCAAAGCCGAGTTCCTCGACTTCCTCAAGAAAGTGGCCAAGGCCTACCCCCGCCGCGAACTGCACGTCGTGCTGGACAATTACCACACCCACAAACACGCCGAGGTCAACGCCTGGCTGGCCAGGAACCCGAGGATCACGCTGCACTTCACCCCCACCTCAGGCTCCTGGCTCAACCTGGTGGAAGTCTTCTTCGGCATCATCACCCGCCAGGCCATCCGCCGCGGATCCTTCGACAACGTCAAACAACTCATCACCACGATCAGCAACTTCATCAACGGCTGGAACACCCGCTACCACCCGTTCACCTGGACCAAAACCGCCGATCAGATCCTGCCCCACGCCACACGCCAACGAACATCAGACGCGCGACACTAGGTGCGGATGAGGCCGGAGACGAAGGCGAGGGTCTGATGTGACAACGGCAGCGCGGCACGCTAGAACAGCATGTGAAGCCCCTGGTCTCGCCTGCTTCGACAACGCGGTCGCGGAGTCGTTCTTCGCCACCCTCAAGACCGAGATCGGCACCACCGTGTGGGCCACCCGCGACGACGCCCGGCGGGGCGTTTTCGCCTACCTGGGCTACTACAACCACGACCGTCTACATTCGACACTCAGCTACCGCACCCCACACGAAGTCCGTGGCGGCTATCGTCAAGATCTCACCCTCGTGGCATGAAATCCGGTGTCCGGTCTTCGGGGACAACCTCACGTAGATCCCGACGCCGCCGATCAGGGCAACCGGGGAGCCGGGTTGCCGGCAGGCAGGGCGGCCGGTGCCGGGTCGAAGTCGAAGGTGGCCTGCGCCTTGTCCGCCGCCGAAGTGACCTTGTCGAAGTAGAGCAGGTTGTCGGGTCCGCGGTGCAGGTACCGGCTCGCCGGGTAGCCGATCGCCTCGAACGAGACGCCGCTGCCGGACAGTCCCCGCCGCAGGAAGAAGCTCGCCCCGGTGACGAAATCCTCGTGCGACGTGGCGTCGCGGACCCACGCCTCCCCGTTGTCGTCACGCAGGTAGTAGTGCGGGAAGTTGGCGGATTCGAGCGATACCGTCCCACCCTCCGCCAATCCGGGCACAAGCCGGAACTGGCCGTCCTCCGCCGGGCTGACAGCGGTGTCGAGCCGGGCCCGGTACTCGTAGTGCCGCACGGACAACTCCGGCGAGGCGTGCATCCGCAGCTTGACCGGCGCCGGATCAGCCACCGGTACGCCGAAGTTCGGCGTGCCGTCGGCGTTCCAGGTAAACGGTTGGATGCGGGTGCGCCGGTTCACGTCGTCGAGGGCGCTTCGATCCTCGTCCTTGAATGAGTAATCCCGGTCGTGGTACACGAGAATGTCTGTCTTGCCGTCCTCGGCGACCACGAACGAGTTGTGCCCGGGACCGTACTGGCCGGTGGCGGCGTCGGACTTGAAGACCGGGTCTGGGCTTTTTGCCCAGGACTTCGGATCGAGCAGGTCAGCTCCCTTCCCGGCGGTCAGCATGCCGAGGCAGTAGCGCGTGTCGGTGGCGCTGGCCGAATAAGTGAGGAAGGTCCGGCCGTTGCGTTGCAACACCGTCGGCCCCTCGTTCACGCGGTACCGCTGGATCTCCCAGTCGTAGGTGGGAGCGGAAATCAGCACCGGAGTGCCGGTGATCTCCCACGGATGCGCGCCCATCTTCGCGATGTAGATGCTCGTGTTGGTCGGGTTGGCGACCTCCGCCGGCGGCCGCTGCGTCCAGATCAGGTAGCGGGTCTTCTTCGCGTCGTACTCGTCGACGAACGTCGAGGCGTCCAGGGCGAACTTCTCGTCGGCGATCCCGGTGTGGATGGCGCCCTTCTCGGTCCAGGTCGTGGTGAGCGGGTTGGCGCCGGCACCCTCCAGGACGTACATCCGGATGTCCCAGGAGTCCGAGGAGCGTCCGGCCGCGAAGTACACGTACCACTTGCCGTTGATGAAGTGCAGTTCCGGCGCCCAGATGTGGTTGGCCATCTCACCGGTTGCGTGGTGCCGCCAGATCACCGTCTCGGGTGCGGACGCGAGACCGGTCAGGGTCTTCGCCCGACGCAGCACGATCCGATCGTATTCCGGCACCGTGCCGGTGAAGTAGTAGTACCCGTCGGTGTGCTTCATGATCTGTGAGTCGGCGCGCTGCTGGATGAGCGTGCCCGCGTACACGGCGGGCACGGACGCGGCGGGCGCGGGCACCGCGTTCGCCTGCGACTGCTGCACGACAAATCCCACCGTCGCTGCCATTGCCATCACGGCCGCCAACGCAAGCCGCCGGATAGACCTACCTGTCATCACTGTCCTGTTCACCTTCGTCGGCCAACTCGAACGGCATCGACCTGCACGTGAGGGCGACCCCGACGGGATCGATCACCTCGTCTCAATGACGTCACGGCAGTGTGAACGCTAACATCGCGACCGTCAACACGTGACTGTGAGTATCGGGGTATGCACGGAGTGGACCCGCGGGGGTGGTGGTGTGCACGTCCGTTGATAGAGGGCAGTCTGGCGCCGCCTTCGGAGATCGATACCGGTAGCGTGGCGTTGATGCCGCTGGTGGGACGGTCGTCGAGGCGCAGGAGTACGCCGGGATCGACGTCGGCTCGCTGGTGAAGCTGGGCAGGGTCGTCGGGGTGCACCACCCGCTGGCGCACATCGGGTCGGTGTTCGGCCTGCTGATGGCCGTCACGCAGGGGCGCAAGGCGTCGCTGCTGGGCCGGTTCGAGCCGCGCGCCTGGGCGGAGCTGGTGGCCGAACACCAGATCGTGGTGAACAGCCTGCCGTCGGCGGCGATCCACACCTTGCTCGACGCGGACGTGCCGAAGGAGAAGCCTGCGAGCTTGCCCTACCTCGGCGCCGGCACGGCGCCTGTTGCGGCTCGAGGACGCGGATGAGCTCTATGCCCGCTACGGGATTGCAGCCGACACGGCGTCGGCGTCGCGGATGTCATTGCCGGTCCACTTCTTGTAGGCGTTCCGGAAGCCCTTGTTCGACAGGGTGATGGTGATCGCGGCACTCGGGATGCTGTCCAGCAGCGCGCACATCCAATTCTTGCCCTTGGCGAAGAAGCCTTCGACGTCGAGGCCGAACGGCCGAAGGGCATCGGCGAGCCGAGACCCGAGTTCCCCGTAGAGGTAATGCGCGTGCACGATGTCGTCCAGTCGATCACGGTTCGCCCGCCCGTCCGCCAGCGTCGCCGCGAGCTCGGCCTCCCGGGTGACCCGGGCCGCCTCGACGTTGGCGAGCCCTTCCGTCCGGTAGCCGAGTGCGCGCAGGGCGGGCAAGTCGGCCGGTGCCGGACCGCGCAGCACCTTGTACTCGCCGATCACCCGGCCGGCGGTCTCGATCTCACGCACCATCGCGGGCGCCAGGTCCGGTGGCCCGCCACCCTTCCGCCGTAGTACGAAGGCCTTCTGCTGGTGTTGCGGGTCGTGACGTTGGTGACGCGGGCGAGGGCCTGAGACAGGGGGACGGGTCTTTCGGCGGCAGGATGAGAAGTGCGACCAACTCGTCCCGCCGAGAGAAAGACCCGTCCATGCACCACCGTAATGCCCCGCTGTCTGTCGAGGGCCGCCGCTGGCTCGTCGCGCGCTGCCAGATCCGCCCGATCGCCCACGTCGCCGCCGAGATGGGCATCTCCCGCCAATGCGCCTCCAAATGGGTCAACCGCTGGCGCCGCTATGGCGAGACCGGCCTGCTCGACCAGCCCAGCGTCCCGCGCCACCAGCCCACCGCCACCGCCGCGCAGGTGATGCTCCGGATCGAGCAGCTACGCCGCGACCGGAAGTACTCCGCGCGCCGCATCGCCACCGAACTGGCCGCCGACGGCATCACCATCTCCGTGCGCACCGTCGGCCGCCACCTGCTCCACCTCGGGCTGAACCGGCGCCGGTTCCTCGACCCGACCGGCCAGAACAACCGCGAACCACGCCGGATCATCGCCCGCTGGCCCGGGCACATGGTCCACCTCGACGTGAAGAAAACCGGCCAGATCCCCGACGGCGGCGGCTGGCGAATCCACGGCAAAGGCAGCGACCAGGACAAACAGGTTGCCCGCGGCAAAACCCGAGGCCAGCGGGCCCGCTACACCTACCTGCACTCCGCCGTCGACGGCTACTCCCGCCTGGCCTACACCGAAGCCCTCCCGGACGAGAAAGCCCG
Source organism: Amycolatopsis sp. NPDC058278 (assembly GCF_042881395.1). NCBI lineage: Bacteria > Bacillati > Actinomycetota > Actinomycetes > Pseudonocardiales > Pseudonocardiaceae > Amycolatopsis > Amycolatopsis sp. NPDC058278. The sequence goes on from NZ_JBHVXZ010000131.1 coordinate 10,007, forward strand.
CACAGCGATCGGGTTCGTCCACCGGGCCCGCGCGTTCTTCGCCGCCCACGGCATCACCCACATCCACCGCCTGGTCACCGACATTCAAGCTTGGTGATGGCCTTGGGGTGCTCGCTTGGCGTGGCCGGCTGGGCGAGAATCCGGGGTTCCGGCGCCCGCTTGCCACCGCTTGTTGACCGAGTGGGGTTGCGGCCTCTTGCCTGTTGATCGTGGGGCAAGCGGGGCCATCGCCGGGTGACGCGTCCTGTTAGGAACCCGGTGACCACCGACTTCAGTGTGGATCCCTGTTAGCGAATGTCTGGTACGGCGTCCCCGCAACCGATGGCGGTGCCGGTGGTGATGTCCGCGAGCAGACAGGAGCTTCAGACGGTGCGTGTGTGGTTGGGAATCGACGTGGCCTGCCGGGCCGCACATCAAGCCAGTCTCACCGATGAGCGTGGCCGGTTCGCGTGGTCGGGCCGGAAGTTCCGCACAACGGTGGAGGACCTGCATCGGTTGTGGGCCATGCTTCCGGTCGGCGTTGAACCGGCCGCGGTCACGGTCATCATGGAGCCGACGCGCAATGCGTGGGTGCCGCTGGCGGCATGGTTTCGCCGCCAGGGCGCCACCGTGGTGATGGTGCCCCACCAAGTCCGGTGACGCTTGCCTGCGCGAAGCATTGTTCCTGGCCGCGCAACACGCCCGCCGCATCGATCCCACTCTCGCCGCGAAGTATCACCGACTGATGACTGTGTCCGGCAAGCACCACAACTCCGCGCTATGCCACATCGCCACGACCCTGCTCACCCGCATCGCTGCCTGCTGGAGACGAGGCGAGACCTACAAGCTCACCGACCTCGACAACACACCGATCTCTCTCGCCGAGGCTCGTCGCCTCATCACCGACCGCTACACCGTCCCCGCCGAACTCCGCGCCGCTCGACGCGCCACCCAGCAGCAAAAACGGACGGACCGACGACACAAGGAGTCGCACAGCGCTCCGACGAACGGCCCGTCCACCACCCAGCCTACGGACACCCACGCTGCTTGACATCCGTTAGGAACTCAACGGCTCCTGCTACCGCGCGAACGACTTCGCCACCGTCCTGCGCGGGGCCCGGCATCAGCGGATCACGCCCTACACCCCACGCCACAACGGGAAAGTGGAGCGCTACAACCGGATCCTGGCCGAAGAATTCCTCTACGCCCACTCTGGACCAGCGAAGCCCACCGCACCGCCGCCCTGGCCGCACACCGGCGTCACCAACGTCACGGCCTCATACATCTAGCGGGCCCGCTCGAACGTCGTGACCATGATCCCCTCGCCCACCGTGAGCGCGTCGATGAGCCGCCAGCGCGACATGTCGCTGGTCCGTTCGATCAGCCGCCGCCCGGTGCCGAGGACGACGGGGAACATCATGAGGTGCAGCTCATCGACCAGGTCGTGCTCCACCAGGTCCTGGACGAGCTGGATGCTGCCCGGCACCTGGATCTCGCCGTCGAACCGCTCCTTGAGCGTCGTGACTTCGGCGATCACGTCACCCGTCAGCACCGTGGTGTTGTTCCACGCCGGATCCGTGAGCGTGCTCGACACGACGTACTTGGGCATGCTGTTGTACTTGTCGCCCAGCTCGTCGTCGACGTGCGGCCAAGCCCCGGCGAACGACTCGTAGGTGCGACGCCCAATCAGCAGCGCGTCGGCGCCCAGCGCCTCCTCGACCTTGAAGCGCTCACCGTCGTCCCCCCGGTCGAAGGCGAACGTCCAGTCCTTGTGGACGAAGCCCTCACCGGCCGGGGCCTCGACGACCCCATCCAGCGAGACGAACTCCGTGACGACGATCTTCCCCATCCCGACTCCCTCCCTCGTTGCTACTGTTCAGTGGTCCTGGACGAACTGCCGGATCGCCGGGGCGAGCACGTCGGCAGCGGCCGTGTGGTTCTGCCCCGGCACCACCTGCAGCGTCGCCTTCGGCAGCACTTCCGCGGCCGCCCGCGCACCCGTGATCAGGAACGGGAACGTGTCATTGCCGTGCACGACCATGGTGGGCACGGCGATCCCCACCCACCGGTCGGTCGGCAGCGGCTTGCCTTGCATCACATCGCACACGACCCGCCCGTCGTAGGCGATGGTCGGCGCGACCGCCTCCAGGACGGGCCAGTACTCGCTCTGGCGCATGTCGGCCACGAACTCGGGAGGCATGCCGACCGCTGCGGTCATGAACAACTCGACCGCGTCGCCTGGCCGCCCGGCGGCGCAGGCCGCCTCCAGCCGCTCGACGTAGTCGGTCGGCAGGGGCGAGCGGGCGTCGTCGACCACGAACGGCGGCTCGAACGCGACGAGGTGGGTGACCGGCAGCCCGGCCGCGACAGCGTCCATGCACAGGATCGAGCCGGAGGACCAGCCGAAGAGCACTGCGGTTCCGCCGGCCTCCGCGATGATCGCGGCGAGGTCGTCGATCTCGCGCTCGACGGCGTAGGGCAGCGTGTCGGTGCTGCGTCCCCGGCCGCGCCGATCGTAGGTGTACACGCGGAAGGTCTCGCTCAACGCCTCGGCAAGCGAGACGGTATCGGGGCTGACCGCCGGGTAGGCCGTAGCGCCGTCCACGAGGATCACCGGCTGGCCGCTGCCCCGGACCTCGAAGTGGATTGTCGTGCCGTCCTTGCTTTGCACCGTTCCCATGGCTCTTCTCCGTGTTCGCAGGTTCGATCGGAACGAGACCGTACAGTACTCACACGAGAACGAGACTGTCTAGTACGCTATGGGCAGCCGGGAGGAGGACCATGGATCAACAGGCACCGGGCGCCGGGATCGACAGCGAACTCGAGACGAGCCTGGGAGAGGGCCGCACGGCCCGCAAGCGACGCGCGATCCTCGCCGAAGCGGCGGGGGTGTTCCTACAGCACGGCTACCTGGGCGCGAGCATGGACGAGGTGGCGGCGCGGGCACGGGTCTCCAAGCAGACGGTCTACAGGCAGTTCGCCGACAAGGAGCACCTGTTCGCAGAAGTCATCCTCGGCAGCAACGCGCAGCTCGGCGCTCGCCTCGCCACGCTCTACGGAGCGCTGGACGAGGCGACGGACGCCGCGACCGCGCTGCGCGATCTCGCGCGCCGGTTCGCCGCCGACATCTGCGAACCCGAGGTGATCCAGCTCCGCCGGCTCGTCCTCGCCGAGGCCGACCGGTTCCCCGCCATCTCCGGCGCGTGGTTCGAGCACGGCTTCCAGCGCTCGCTGGTGCTGCTCGGTGAGGCGCTGTCCCGGATGGCCGACCGCGGTCTGCTGCGCGAGCTCGCCGACCCGACCCTCACCGCGTACCACTTCGCCGGCCTCGTCATGTACAAGCCGATGAACCAGCTGATGTTCGCCGGCACCGAGGCCCGCCCGGACGACGGTGAGTTGACGAGGATCGCCGACCGAGCGGCGGAGGTGTTCCTCACGGCCTACGGCCCTGCTTGAGCTGATCGACCAGGCACGGGACATTTCCTGAGTCGTTCAGCTACGACTGTGCGATGCCTTCGAGGAATTCCACGGCCAGCTGGGTCACTCCGGTGTCGCGGTCACGAGACCTGCCGGACCGGCATGCGAAAGGGGGCAGCACGACACGGAGGACGGCGGTGCGATCGATTGCGGTGCTACAGCGGGGCGCCACTCCGTACGGGCGATAGTCGCGAGTGGAGGTTGTAGCCGGCTCCGGGCCTCCGGGGCGGTTTCAGTCATCATCCGGTACGCCAAGTTCGCGCCTCGCCGGCTGGACCGCTGCACCACAAGCCGGAGCAGCTCCAACGCGACCCCGGCTGGCCGGTTGATCACCTCGGGCCGTTCCACCAGCGCGCGAACCACCATGTCGGCGGCGTCGGTGAGGCTCATCGAGGGCATGCCCCGGTAGAGGTTGGACACGACCTCGATCATGGGCGTGCGCACCAGGGGCATCCTGGCGGTCGACGCGCTGGTCAAACAGGTACTCGCCGACCACTCCGCGGTCGACATACTCGTCAACAACGCCGGCCGCGCCATCCGCCGCTTCGGAAGTCTTTTCTGTCCATGTGGGGCGGTCTCGAAGGGTGCTGGCGGTGAGCACGCGAGCTTCCTCGAACTCGCCCGGTCTGCGCTCGTAAATCACGGTCATGTCGGGCAGGACGTGCCGGCGGTCGTCGGCGTTGGGCTGGTCGGCGACGATATAGGTGGTCGCGTTGGTGAGGTCGGGGTGTCCGTGGGCGGTCTCAGCGTCGGCGGTAGCGGCTGGGCTTGGCTTCGAGCTTCATCTCGTGGAGCAGTTGCAGCGCAGCTTCTCGACCAGGGGCGTGCTCGGCAGTGCCGGCGGAGGCGCGGATCAGGTCGACGAGCGCCACGCCGGCGGTGCGGCGGCCGATCAGCTCGAACCAGCGGGCCGTTTCCGCGGCGTGAATGCCGTGGAACGTGGCCACCGGTGGGCCGTCGAGGTCGCGGATCATGATCTCGTCGCCGGTGTCGTCGAGCCGCCAGAACGGCACCCGCGAGGCGACGGCGTGCACGGCGTCCGCATGTTCCCTCATGCGCTTCGCGACCTCGGCGCGCTGCAACTCGCGCTCGTACTTCGTGACCATGACGTGCTCCCTGTGTGCGGTGTCGGGCAGGCACTTCCCCTGCCTGCCCGACACTCAGCCGAATGTAGAACTCATGTTCGACTGCTGCAAATTGGTGCTGGTCACGGCCGCCACTTCTCGTGGTGATCTGATTGATCCGCGTACGGCGGCGCGAGGCGTTGAATCGCCGACCGGACGGGCTGGCGCTCCAGCTTGATGCCGGGTGTGGTGCTGCTTGACCAACCTGCCGAACTGCGCCGCTAACCTGCGTCCGGAGCGGGCCTCGCCGGCGACCTCGGTCAGAAAACTCCGGTACGGGGTGGGCAGGGTCGCGCCGGCTCGTGTTTCCCAGTCAACGAGCTGCTCCCGTGTCAGGGGCGCGGCCAATGTGAAGCCGTGGCCTGACGCGCCGAACACCTCGACTGCGCCAGGTCGACCTGCCAGAGCCTCGACTCGTCTCCGCACACCCGCCCAGGTCCCGTGCACGGGCCGAGTTTACGCACCTCGAATAGCGGGCTGCCTGCTCGTCGGCGTGAGAGAGCAGGCCGACGAGCTGTCACCTCACGTCGGCGCGTGTCATTTGGGTTCGACGGGTCATCAGCTGGGCGAGCAGGGACTCCGCTCTGCCTTTGAGGGCAGCCGTCGCCATGACCGCGGAAAGCACGGCCGGCAGGACGAGGCCGATGAACGACCAGGGAGCTGCCTCCGTCGGCGGGGATTACACGACGTTCAACGCCAGCGCGATGATGCCGCCGGCCATCGAGATCGAGGTCGACCCGACGTGCATCCCGATCGACAGCCGGATGTCCTTCTTCTTCCACACGAACCAGGGACCCGGGAAGAAGAAGACCAGCTTCGACAGGAACGTCCACGGCGCCCAGAAGTGGTACAGCGAGAACAAGACCGTGCTGAGCACCGGCGCCCCTCTGCCCAGGTGGGCGATGCGGGGCATGAGGAACCCGCGGAAGTAGATCTCCTCGATCAGCGGCAGCGAGATCCCGGTCAGCGGCAGGCATATCGCCAGCGTGGTGAGCATGGCCGAGTGACTGTTCCCTCGGAGGTACGTGGTGGCGCTGCCGCCCGCGTCGGCGAAGGGGAGCCAGGTGAAGAAATGGTCGAAGACGAAGCTGTCCAGGGGTGTGAGGGCGGTCGACAGCACCATCATCCACAGGAACATGGGGATGGCTGTCGCGACGAGCTTTCTCCTCGGCAACGGCTTGTCGGTGTAGTGCAGCACGCCGCGCAACGAGAACCGTCCGTTGCGCTTGCGTCCCAGCCAGTACAGGGCCGCCATCAGCGGTCCGAGGACCAGGCACAGGGCGATCGCCCAGCCCAGAAACACCGGAGATCCGATGGCCAGGACGAACGGTTCGGCGAACAGCAGGTAGACCGCCACGATCAGGGCGCCGGGGACCAGGTGCAGAGCGATGGACAGGGGCAGCGAGTGCCGGTCGGCCAGGAGCCGCTCGACTGTTCCGTTTGGTCGACGGGTCGCGGCGGAGACCGGGGGCCTGTGTGTGTCATCCATGCCGACGATGGTTGCCGGGTCACCTGACACAGCCCTGACATGAGCCGGACACGGCACATCGAGGTGTCATCGGCATGTGAGGACGTCACAACACTCGATCAGCGGCATAGACAGATGTTCTGCGTGTCGGTGCTCGACGTAGGAACGTCCTCCTGATGCGCTGTCGGGCTTGGTGTCCCATCGCAGGAGGAGGACGTTCATGGGTAACAGTAGTGGGATCTCCCGGGGTGACCGCAACCGCAACACCCGTCTGGCCCGGCTCCGCGCGTACCTCGGGACCACCTTGGTCTGGGCAGCCCAGCGAGCCCGCACGGCCGGTCATGTCGTGGGACGTCACCAAGAACATCGTCCGACCCGGCTCGGCTCAGCCGCAGACGACCGCCCCTCCGTCGCTGGCTGACACCGACGAGGCTGCCGTCGCCGCGCTCGAGCGCAAGGCCCAACGACAACCGATCAACCACACCAAGATCATGGCCTACGCAGCATTAATCACCACGTAAGACACGCTCTTAGAGTCCTTAGCATGGATGCGTCGAAGAGCAAGCGTAGCCGCAGCTTCGAGCTGATGCGTTGGGTCGTATGGGCTCAGCTGTTCTGCGTGTCGGTGCTCGACGTAGGAACGTCCTCCTGATGCGCTGTCGGGCTTGGTGTCCCATCGCAGGAGGAGGACGTTCATGGGTAACAGTAGTGGGATCTCCCGGGGTGACCGCAACCGCAACACCCGTCTGGCCCGGCTCCGCGCGTACCTCGGGACCACCTTGGTCTGGGCAGCCCAGCGAGCCCGCACGGCCGGTCATGTCGTGGGACGTCACCAAGAACATCGTCCGACCCGGCTCGGCTCAGCCGCAGACGACCGCCCCTCCGTCGCTGGCTGACACCGACGAGGCTGCCGTCGCCGCGCTCGAGCGCAAGGCCCAACGACAACCGATCAACCACACCAAGATCATGGCCTACGCAGCATTAATCACCACGTAAGACACGCTCTTAGAGTCCTTAGCATGGATGCGTCGAAGAGCAAGCGTAGCCGCAGCTTCGAGCTGATGCGTTGGGTCGTATGGGCTCAGCGGAAGGTCGGCGAGTACTGGATCGGGGCCCGTGAGCTCAGCTTCGAGCAGGCGTTCGTGCTCGGCTGCCTGATCCAGAGCCCCGGTGCGATCCAGCGCGACATCGCGCAGATGACCCCCACGACCGCGGCGAGCGTCTCGCGCCTGCTGCAGGGGCTCGAATGCCGCGGCCTCGTCGAGCGCCGCACGGCGGGCGGCAACGAGCGCAGTAAACGCATCGACGCGACGCCGGCCGGCATCGAGCTCATCGCCGGGCTCGACACCGCGATGGCCGCCGCCGACGAGACGACCCTGGCCCCATTGGACCAGGCCGAGCGGGCCACCCTGCACGCCCTGCTCACGAAGATCACCGCGGAACTGCCGCAACCGACCCGATCGTAACCGCGAACGCGCGGCCCGGCCGCGCACCCAGAACATCCCCCTCACCGCGCTGGCGCCCGCCGGCGTGCGCTCGGACCTGCCCGAAACAGGAGCCACCCTGCACGCTCCCGTCACGATCATCGGCGCCGGACTCGGCGGCCTCGCCCCCGCTCGCGTCCTGTGCGTCCACGGCATCCCGGCCATGGTCTACGAGGCGGGGGCCTCCCCGACGGCGCGTGCGCAGGGCGGGATGCTCGACATCCACGACTACAACGGCCAACTGGCCGTGCAGGCCGCCGATCTGATGGAGGAGTTCCACGGCCTCATCCTTCAGGGCCGCCAGGCGATGCGGCTCCTCGACTGGAACGGGACTGTCCTGTTCGACAAAGCCGGCGACGGCACGGGGGGACGCCCCGAGGCGCAAGGCGGTGAGCTACGGCAGATGCTGCTCGACTCGCTCCCGCCTGACACCATTCAATGGGGGACACAAGGTCAGCAGCGTCCGTACTCTCGGCGCGGGCCGCCACGAGATGACCTTCGCCGACGGCACCACCGTCGTCACGAGCCTGCTGGTCGGCGCGGACGGCGCGTGGTCACGGGTCCGACCGCTGCTGTCCGACGCCACACCCGAGTACACCGGCCTTTCGTTCGTCGAGACCTATCTCTTCAACGCCGACACCCGCCACCCCGCCGCCGCGAAAGCGGTCGGCGGCGGGTCGATGGGCGCGGACGGGCCCACGTCGGGCAAGGGGATCCAGGCTCACCGCGAGAGCGGCGACACCCTGCACACCTACGTGACGCTCACCGAGCCACTGGAGTGGTTCGCCGCCATCGATTTCACCGATGCCGCCGCGGCCACCTCGCGGATCGCGCAGGAGTTCGACGGCTGGGCACCGGAACTCACCGCGCTGATCACCGACGCAGACACCGCGCCGCTCCTGCGCCCCCACTACGCTCTGTCGATCGAGTACCGATGGGACCGGGTGCCGGGGGTGACCCTGCTCGGTGACGCCGCGCACCTCTCGGCCCCCAACGGCGAAGGCGCCAACCTGGCCATGTACGACGGCGCCGAACTCGGCAAAGCGCTCGCCGCACATCCCGACGACGCCGAAGCCGCCCTCTGTTCGTCGCCGAACAGATCGTGGTCGTGTCTAGTGCGGCAGCTTGATCGACATGGCGTGGTGGAACACGTCACGCGGGTCCCAGCGCACCTTGACCTGCTGAAGCTTCTGGTAGTTCTCCTTGTAGTACAGGGTGTGCCACGGGACTCCGGACTTGTTCCACTTCGGATCGGTGGTGTCGATGTCCGGGTAGTTGATGTAGGAGCCGTCGTTCACGCTGTTCGGGACCGGCACGCCTCCGGTGTTCTGGTACATCGCGCTGTACCAGCGCCGGATCCAGTCCAGGTTCGCCTGCTCGCCGTTCGGGTCGGTCCAGGTGACGGTGTAGATCACTTTCATGATGCTGTTCCGCTGGGACACCGCGGTCGCGGCCGGCGCCACGGTGTTGACCTTGCCGCCGTAGGACACCAACAGCAGCAGTGCGCGCTCGTTGTTGTGGTCCGTGCTGGTCAAGTAGGTGTAGGCGATCCTGATCTGCTCGTCACTGAACCGTTTCCGCAGGTAGGCCGCTTTCGCTTTGAACATACCGGATTCATCGGTCTGGCTCAGTGACCCGGCCTTCACCGCCGCCAGCCACGGCAGCCGATGGGGTGGCCGTACCGTGGTCGTGCCCGGGACGCCCTCGGTGACCTCCGCGAGGTAGTCGCGCAGCAGCCGTTCGGCGTCGGGCCGGTTTCCGTCCACTGTGGCCACCATGACGAACCCGCCGGGGTCGGCACCCGTGTTGCGCCGGGTGATCAGCATCGGGCTGAAGAGGCTGGCGTAGCGGGAGTCGGGGGCGCTGTTGCGCTCGTGCCATTCGCCGTAGTTGCGCAGCAGTCGGTGGAACGACTCCGCAGTGACGTTTCGCCAACTCCACCCGACCGTTGCGCCGAGTGTCACCGCGGGTGGCTTCGGCAGCAGGCGGGTGGGATCGTTGCCGGTGGCGCCGGGCGTGCGCATCCAATACCGGGTGACCACGCCGAAATTCCCACCCCCGCCCCCGGTGTGCGCCCACCACAGGTCCCGGTTCTCGTCGCCTGGCTCGCGGGTCGCGACTACCGCCCGCGCCCGTCCCGAACGGTCCACCACGACGACTTCCACGGCATACAGGTAGTCCACCACCGAACCGAGCTGCCGGGACAGCGGACCGTAACCGCCACCCTGGATGTGGCCGCCTGCGGCCACGCCGCCGCACTGACCGCCGGGGATCGTGACACCCCAGCCGAGATAGAGCCGCTCGAACACCGCCCACAGGCTGGCGCCTGGCTCGATCATGAACGCGTTGCGACGCCGGTCGAACGTGACCTGCCGCATCGCGGACATGTCGATGATCACCTCTGCGCCGTCGCCCACGAAGTTCTCGTAACAATGCCCGCCACTGCGGACGGTGACCCGCTTACCCGCACGTACGGCGCCATCCACCGCGCGCACGACCTGCTCAGTCGTGGTGGGCAGACGGAACAACCCGGGCCGGGGGAAGAACCGCTCGCTCGTCCGGCGCAACACGAGGTCCTCATAGCGAGCGTCACCCGGCAGGATCACGGCCGACTCGCGCACGCCTTCCTCCAACGTCACGTCCGCAGTCGCCGGACTTCCGATCAGCGCCGCCCCGCCCAGCGCTGCGGTGCCGGCAATGAATCCACGACGGGTAGGACCAGACATTCTTTTTCCGATCTGTGGGTTGATGTGCCGGAGAAAACGCTATAAGCAGCCAGCCGGTGACACCATCCGCAGGGATCGATTGTCAGGCAACCGGCAGGCAACCATCAGGTTCGCGGATGCCGGGTCGTCGAGCACGGGCGGTGTGATGAGGGCTCCTTGATCCAGGGTCGTCAGGAGCGCACCGGTCACCCGAACGGCGACACCACGCTGAAGTCATCGCCTTTGCGCTTGCGGTGGGGCTCGCCAGGCCCGCGGAGGAGCATCGTCCCGTCCCTGTCGGCATGGTGTGATGGGGACGTGGATCTCATTCTGGTGGTGGACGACGACCCGGGCCTGCGGGAGCTGTTGCTGTCGGCGCTGCGGTTCGCGGGGTTCGAGGTCGAGGCGGTCGGCGACGTGCCGGCCGCGCTGGCTGCGATCGGGGTGCGCACGCCCGATGCGATCGTGCTGGACGTGATGTTGCCCGGCACGGACGGCTTCGATCTGCTGCACCTGTTGCGCTCACGGGGTGTCCACGTGCCGGTGATGTTCCTGACCGCCCGCGACGAGGTGGACGACCGGGTGCGCGGGCTGCGCATGGGCGGCGACGACTACCTCACCAAGCCGTTCAGCGTGGTGGAGGTCGCCGCGCGGCTGGAGGCGCTGCTGCGGCGTGCCCGCCGTGTGTCGCCTGCGGTGCCGGAGGGCGTGTGGCGCTGCGGCGACCTGGAGATGGACGAGGCCCGGCACGTGGTGACTCGGGGCGAGTGTCCGGTCGAGCTTTCTCCCACCGAGTTCCGGCTGCTGCGCTACCTGTTGATCAACTCCGGGCGGGTGGTCTCCAAGGCGCAGATCCTGGACCACGTCTGGCAGTACGACTTCGGCGGCGACGCGGGCGTGGTCGAGCGTTTCGTCTCCAACCTGCGTCGCAAGATCGACTTCGGCGGGCCGTCACTGATCCACACCGTGCGGGGGTTCGGGTACAACCTGCGGCCGGTGCAGCAGTGAACCGGCCCTCCCGATGGCGTCTTGCCCTCATCACGTTGCTCGCCGGGCCGGAGGCCGCGGTCGCCACCGCGGTCAAGCGGGCGTTCGACGCCCAGCGGCGGGCCCAGGACCGGCTGCGCAGCTTCGTCGCCGACGCCAGCCATGAGCTGCGCACGCCGCTGGCGACCATGCACGGCTGGATCGACCTGTACGTCGAGGGCGGCCTGAGCGACCCCGACCAGCTCGACCACGCCATGGAACGGATGCAGGTGGAGGTGGGCCGGATGCGGCTGCTCGTCGACGAGCTGGCGCTGCTGGCCCACCTCGACGCGGCCCGTCCGCTGAACCGCGAGCCGGTGGACGTGGTGGCGCTGACCGGGGAGGTGGTGGATGACGCCCGGGTGGTCAGTGCTGACCGAGCCATCACCCTGCAGGGGGTGGCGGAAGCGGTCATCGACGGGGACGGCCCGCGCATCCAGCAGGTGCTGCGCAACCTCGTCGGCAACGCGGTGCAACACACCCGACCCGGCACACCGGTCACGGTCACCGTCAGCTCCCAAGACGGGGAAGTGGAGGTGGCGGTACGCGACGGCGGTGACGGGATCGCGCCGGAGCATCTGCCGCACGTTTTCGAGCGCTTCTACCGCGCCGACCGCGGCCGCAGCCGCGACAGCGGTGGCTCGTCGGGTCTGGGCCTGGCCATCGTCGAGGCGATCGTGACCGCACACGGCGGCACGGTCGGCGTCACCTCGGCGCCCGGACAGGGCACCACCGTCCGTGTCACCTTCCCCCTCAACAGCTCTCCCTGACCGCCAGACCGCTCCATGGGAGCCAGCCGGTCCCTGGTGATCGCGGTCAAGGCACAGGTTGGCGCCCAATGCTGCCGCAGCGGTGACGTCGGTGGCCCGGTGCACAGCACCCGCAGGATCATGATGTCCCACTGTCGCACCGCCAAGTGGTTGAGCAGCCATTGAACGCGTTGCTGCCCTTCTGTTTCCTCGAAGGGAGCGAGTGGTTCGAGCTGTCCGAGCGGTAGGAGGGAGAGCTGGGCCACCGGCGAGCTGGCGTCGCGGCCGCGACGGCGCCGTGCGTCGATCACCTTGTGCGCCGCGATTCCCTAGACGAAGCCCAGAAACCTGTCGGCGTCGTACTGGTAGGTGGCAATGCGCGTAGTACGCCGAGCATGACTTCCTGAGTGAAATCCTCGGCGTCGCTGTCGCGCTCGTGCCGGCTTTCCAGCCGCGTGCGGCAGTAGGTGAGCACGGCGGGGCGTACGAGGCTCAGCACCGTGTCGGTCGCAGTGGGGTCCCCCGCGATCGCCGATTGCAGCAGTGCGCGATCCATCATCGGCATGTGCCCCGACCTCCGCGGTCGACTCGGGAAAGCTCGTCGCGACACCAGGGTCCGGGGCAGCATTTCGCGGTACGGGTTGTGCGAGCGGCGCTACCGGGCACGATGGCGCCCTCGCCTGTTCGGGGAGCACGTCGATGGCCCGGTGGCTTCTTCGGCCGGTGGTGCGCTGACAGCGATGACGTCTTGGTCGTCGACCCAGCACACCGTGGGCGAGGGGCTGCCGTCGGCGATGACGGGGACGCGGACCCCGCCGGTGCCGAACTCGGGCTGGCCGGCGATGTTCCCGGTCCGGGGCGAGCGCGGATCCGTTCCGGCGTAGGTGATTCGCCAGTGCCCGACGCTGAACGCGATCTGCCGTCGCGGCGGGAGTCGGTGGGGGTTCCCGGCCGTCATGGTCGTCTCCTCGTACGCTGGTGCGTTCCACTCGGGGTGGAACGGCGGGCGTGCCGAGGTCCGGGGCAGTCCGGACAGCCTAGGCGCGTTACGCCGGTTACCGGAAAGAATCCCCCGGATGAGGGATTCGATGACCAGGGACGACAGGCGTCCTGGATGATGTGCCGGGCGGCCGGTTCTCCGCACGTTGGACGTCCCTGCCGGCCTTTCCCTCAGGGCGACCGGCCCGCCGGACGAGTTTCCGCCTTTGTGAGGAAGCCGTACCCGACAAGCGGATCAGGTACGGCAAACCCGTTATCGCGTGCCGGCTCCTTTCACGGACCCGCGTGGCCCGCGGGTATTGGTGTCTCGGTGGGTTCGGTGGGTTCGGTGGGCATGGGGCCAGGCCCAGCTGCGGTCGTCGAGTCCCCACGCGGCGCCGGTTCCGCCGCCGATCAGGATCGCGAGGACGAGGTAGTGGGGAATGGCCAGCAGCCACCACTTGACCAGCACGAGCCCGCGGGAAAGCCGCTCGGGATATTCGACGCTCAGCGTGGCCGGATAGCCGGGTTCCTCGCGCAGGCTGAACGGCGGGTAGCGGTCGGTGCCGAGGGCGCCGTAGCCGTAGTAGGTCACCCGCCAGCTCCAGCGCAGCACTCCGACGTTGAAGTCGAAGATCTTCCGCGGGTACCGGCCGGTGATCAGGATGGCGAAGAACGCGACGATGCCGAGCACCCAGAACGCGGCCCACAGCGCGATGAGCACCAGCAGGTGGGGGACGAGCAGCAGCCATTTCACCAGCCAAAGCCCGCGGGACACAGGGGTGTCCAGGACGGCCCTGACGCGCACCGGGTAGGACCGGTCCGGCGTGCCGGCGGTTGTGGGTTCCAGAAGTCGGTTCACGGATCCGACCTGCGGCGATGAGCGCGTTCGGTGGGTGGGGCATGATCGCCAGCCATGGCGCTGCGTCTGCTCTATCTGATCTTCCTGCGGCTTGTAGGTCTGCTGGTGTTGCTCGGGCGCTCATCAGCGTCCAAGGACGTCGAGTTGCTGGTGCTGCGCCACGAGGTCGCCGTGCTGCGCAGAAGCAACCCGAAACCTCGCCTGGACTGGGCCGACCGGGCTGTGTTCGCCGCGCTGGTTCGGCTGCTGCCCAAGGGACTGCGGACACACCGGTTGGTTACCCCTGGCACGCTCCTGCGCTGGCACCGTCGATTGGTAGCTGCGAAGCGGACCTATCCACATCGGGTCGGCCGGCCACCGGTCGACGAGGGGATCGCCGAGTTGATCGAACGGATGGCCAGGGAGAACCGCAGTTGGGGCTACAAGAGGATTCAGGGTGAGCTGCTCAAGCTTGGACACCGGGTCGGTGCCTCGACGATCCGGCGGGTCCTGAAGCGGGCGCGCATACCTCCCGCGCCGGTCCGGCACACCGAAACGACGTGGCGGCAGTTTCTGCGTACACAGGCATCGACGATGCTGGCGTGCGACTTCTTCCACGTCGACTGGGTGCTCACCCTCAAGCGGGTCTACGTGTTCTTCGTGCTGGAGGTCGGCAGCCGCTACGTCCACGTCCTCGGCACAACCACGAACCGGATGGTAGAGGGACCACCCAGCAGATCCGTAATCTCATGATGGATCTCGGAGATCGAGTCGCCGAGTTCAGATTTCTTGTCCGCGACCGAGCTGGCCAGTTCACGGCCTCGTTCGATGCCGTCCTGGCTGACGCGGGCATCGAGACGGTGAGGATTCCCGCGCGTTGCCCACGGGCGAACGGCTGCGCCGAACGGTTCGTACTCACAGTCAGAACCGAGCTCACCGACCGCATGTTGATCCTGGGCGAGCGGCATCTGCAGGCCGTGCTCGCCGAATACGTGCGGCACTACAACGGTCGACGACCACACCGTTCCCGCGAGCTTTGCCCACCCTGGCCGAACCACCCCGTGGCAGATCTCAACTCTCAGCGGATCAAGCTACGGCGGCTTCTCGGAGGCCTGATCAACGAGTACGAACGGGCCGCGTAAATCCGCTGGTCAGTGCCGGCGAGCGACTTTTGGAACCCCGCAGGGTCTTGGAATGTCGGGGTTCGTGTTGTGCCTGATGGATGTCTACACAGGAGCCCGATGGGGTGAACTTGTCGGCCAGCAGCGGCACGAGTACGACTCCGAGCGCCGCGGCATCGAGATCCGATCGCCCCTGAAGGAGGTGGCCGGGAAGGTCTACAAAGGAGGGCGGAAGAGTGATGATCATCACTCGGATGGCCGTCAGCGCCCGCCGACACGGCGCGGGAACTCCCGGCCGAAGAAGGGCCGGACGAAAACCCCGGCGGGGACTCGGTTCGTGGCGTTGCCGCCGGGGATCGCGGTGCTCTACGAAGAGCTGATGGACTCTCATCGAGAGCCGTTCGTGATGTGCACGCCCGAGGGGCACCCGTGGCGGCGGTCGAACTTCCGGATCCGGTTCTGGCGACCGGCATGGGACGGCGTCGAGCTGGACGACGCCGGTGCGGGGGAGCGGCGTCCGCCGATCCTGCCGACGTTCACCTTCCACGAGGGCCGCCACGCGCACAGCACGTGGCTGACCGAGGACGGAATCCCGGAGGTCGCTCGGCGGGCGCGGCTGGGCCAGAAGATGAAGGGCATCGCCCGGGTCTACGACCACGTGACCCCGGCGATGGTCAACCAGATCCTCGGCGCCCTTGAGGAACGCTGGCTGCGGTCACTGGCGTCGCTGTACCCGGGCGAACGGGCGAAGCTGGTGTCCTGGTTCCCGCACCTGCGGTCCCAGCGGGCGATCGGGCCGGGTCCGGGGGCCGTCGCCGGATCATCGCCATCTGACGACTGAAGCCCCGTCCCTCCGGGGAGGGACAGGGCTGCTGACCTGCGAAAACATGTGGTGCGCGATACTGGGATTGAACCAGTGACCTCTTCCGTGTCAGGGAAGCGCTCTCCCGCTGAGCTAATCGCGCGAGGTGGAGACGGGATTCGAACCCGTGTACACGGCTTTGCAGGCCGTTGCCTCGCCTCTCGGCCACTCCACCGTGACAGGCTCGAGAGCCTACCGAGCGGATGACGGGATTCGAACCCGCGACCCTCACCTTGGCAAGGTGATGCGCTACCAGCTGCGCTACATCCGCATTCCGCAGCTCCGGGAGGCTGTTCCCCCGTCGCCGTGGTGTGGGAAAACCATATCGGACCCCGAGAACGGCGGTGACACCGGGGTGTCACTCCGCCGTTGCAAGCCCGTCATCAGGCCAGATCGTGGGGGATGAGGTGGGTGAGTGCATCGTCGACGTCGACCCACAGGTGCTCGTTGCCCGGCAGCACCACGTCGTACGTCCGGTCGAGGAAGTCGGCCAGCTCCTGGGCGGACGCCTCGAACATGGCGTGCCCGGACGGCGAGTTCAGCTCGATCAGGACGGCTTCGGGGTCCTCCACGGAGGGGCGGATGCGGACGTCTCCGTCACCCGCGTCGGCCAGGAGGCCGTCCGCGAGGAGGTCGCGGGCGTACACCCACTCGACCCAGCCGGCGCGGCCGGTGCGGAAGGCGGCGACGACCGCGTACGGGTCGCGTGTGTCGTAGCGCAGCTCCACCTTGACCGGAACCGCGGGAGTCCGCGGCGCCAGCAGGTCGAAGACCGCCGTCGAGCGGAGCGTCACGTGATCGTTGCGCATCGTCCTACCCTTCGTCTCCCTTCCCGGCCCGGCCCGGCCGAGGGCGTCACCACTTGGACGCATCGGGAGGCCGATTCCGTCGCGGGTGCGCCGCAGATCACCCGTCCGGGCGCTTCGGCCCCCGTCTCCACCCGTGACCACCCACGGCGCGCAACTGACCGGCGCGCCCCGCGGGGCCCACGCCTCCATACTGCGCGGTTTAGTCGCCGGGCGATAGCACCGTCGCACGGATGTCGAACGTGGTGTCAGGCGGCCCCCCGGCCGGACAACCCCGGCTAGCTCGGGGTTGTGCGTTCCGTACTCGCCGGTAAGCGGAGTGTGGTCGGCAGGACCACCCGTTTGCAGGCGCCTGAAAGTCGTACGGTAAAGTATTCCCCATCACGCGAGCGGGCGATTAGCTCAGCGGGAGAGCGCTTCGTTCACACCGAAGAGGTCACTGGTTCGATCCCAGTATCGCCCACGAGATTCGCTGGATGAGCCCTGTTCGCGGAAAGCGCGA
>NZ_JBHVXZ010000132.1:0-27045 GCF_042881395.1 Amycolatopsis sp. NPDC058278
GGGTCACCCCCGGCCGGATCCCGCTGTCCCGCCCGGGCGGTCAGGCGTCCGGGCGGGACCAGGGCGGCGGGCCCGGCGGGACGGGCCGCGGCCGCCGTGGTGGAGGCCGGGCCGGGCGGCGGCTGCGCGGCACCGCCCGGCCCGGGGTCTTGTCTTACTGCACCGCCGGGTAGGCGTTCTGGACCAGCTCTTCGAACTGGGCCTCGAACCACTTGCCGGACAGCGGGGCGTTCGGCAGGGCACCGGTCAAGTTGCCGCCGTTGGCCTGCTGCGTCCCGTGGAACGTCGGGTCGCACATCGGGTCCGCGCCCTTGCCCTCGTCGTTCGGGATCTGCTGGCTCGCGCCGTCGGACTCACCCGGCGGCTTGATCCAGACGTAGGCGTCGAAGTGCGCCGCCGGCGACGCCGTCGGCCGGACACCCAGGCCCGCACCACTCTGGTTGCACCAGTTGCCGCGGTGCAGCCGCCGGTCGATCCGGCCCGAGTTCACGTATGCGTCCACAGTGGACCCCGACGCCCCGCTCGGCCGGGCCGCGCCGCCCCAGCCGTTGCGGGAGGTGTCGACCAGCATGCCGATGCCGCTGGGCAGGCCCGCCGACACGAACGCGTTGTACATCGCCGTGGCGAAGGGGATCTCGGCGAAGTACGGGTTCCACTGGTAGAACGTCGCCGACTTCAGCTGCTGCCCGCCGACGTTCAGGTTCGGGTCGGGCAGGTTCGGCTCGGTCAGCGGCGTGTAGTTGGCCGTGGAGCTGATGAAGCCGTCGACGCTGTTCACGCCGGCCGTGGTGCCCTGCAGCACCTGCTTGACCAGGTTGACGAACGGCTGGAAGTTGCTGTCCCAGCCGAGCCACGCCGAGTGCGCGATGTCCAGGTAGTTGTAGACGTTGGAAATCGCGTGCAGCTTGTTCAGCGCGTACTGGATGCCCTGCGTGTACACCCCGCTGGACTGCGCTTCCGCACAGGTCGCCATCGAGGTGTTCGTGATCAGGTTCGGCAGCGAGTCCGGCTCCACGACCGTCACGATCCGCAGCGACGAGTACTTCGGGTCGGACATGATCGACGCGATCGGGTCGATGTACTCGCTCTTGTACCGGGCCAGGCCGTTCTGGGCGGCCTTCAGCTCACCGTTGGACGCCAGCGCCGCGCAGTCGCGGTTCGGCAGGTCGTAGACGACGATCTGGATGGTCACCGGCGTCCCGCCGCTGGCCTGGGCCAGCGCCGCGTCGAGGTGCCCGCGCAGGCCGCGCGAGTCCGCCGTACCGGCGATCGCGGCGATCCGGTCCAGCCAGACCGCCGTCGAGGTGTTGGCCACCTTGGCCATCTGCGCGCCGAGCGTGCCGCCCTTGGCCGCGGCCGCCGCGCTCACCTCGCCGGACCAGTCCGGGTTCACGTACCCCTTCGCCCCGGCGTACGGGTTCTCCACGTGCGTCCCGGGCTGGGGCGTCGTGGTGATCGTCGTCGGGGTGGTGGGGGTGGTCGGCGTCGTCGAGGTGGTCGGTGACGTGGTCACCGTCGTCGGCCCCGTCGGTGACGTGGTCGTGACCGGAGGCGTGCCGTCGCAGTGGGCACCGTTCAGCGAGAACGAAGTCGGGATGTCGTTCGTCCCCGAGTACGAGCCGTTGAAGCCGAAGCTCGCCGTGGCGTTCGCGCCCAGCGACCCGCCCCACGACGGGTTCTTCGCGCTCACGTGCTTGCCGCTCTGGCTGAACGTGGCGCTCCAGCCCTGCTGGACCTTCTGGTTGCCACCGAAGTCCCATTCGACGTTCCAGGACGAGACGGCGTCACCCAGGTTGGTCACGGCGACGTTGGCGGTGAAACCGGTGTCCCACGAGTTGACGGTGTAGGTGACCTTGCAGCCGGTGGCGGCGCCCGCCGGGCTGCCCCCCGCCACCAGTAGTCCAGCG
This sequence comes from Amycolatopsis sp. NPDC058278, assembly GCF_042881395.1. NCBI lineage: Bacteria > Bacillati > Actinomycetota > Actinomycetes > Pseudonocardiales > Pseudonocardiaceae > Amycolatopsis > Amycolatopsis sp. NPDC058278. The sequence continues at coordinate 1,908 of NZ_JBHVXZ010000132.1, forward strand.
GTGACCGCTGCCGCTGTTACCGAGGACGCCACGGCGAACCGTGACTTCCTCTTCGCGGACCAGAATTCACTCCTCATTGAGTGCGCTCCTCAGTGTTCGTCGTTGGATGGGTCAGGTGGTGCAGGCGGCCGCGCCGACGGCGAAGCCGCCGGGCGTGCCGGTCGAGGCGCCGGTCGCCTGGATGCCGATCGACACCGAGGCCCCGCCGGCCAGGTCGGGCGCCCAGGTGGGCGCCTTGGCGCTCGCCTGCTGCCCGGTCTGCGTGACGGTCGCGTTCCAGCTGCCGGTGATCTGCGTCCCGGACGGGACGGTCCAGCCGAGCGCCCAGTTCTTCAGGGCCGAGCTTCCGGTGTTCTTCAACGTCACCGTGGCGACGAAGCCGCCTTGCCAGGTGTTGTCGACGTGGTAGGTGACCGCGCAGCTCGCCGGCGGCGGCGGGTCGGTCGTGCCGCCGCCCGAACCCACCGGCGGGATCAGGTACGGCTGCAGGATCGCCTGCTTGGTCTGGTTGACCGTGGTCCAGTCGTCGTTGAGGATGCCGCCGGTGTCCCCCGAGTTCGGGTTCCACGACCAGTAGGTGAAGCTCATCCCGCTCGTCCCGGTGCCCGCGTACTTCATCAGCTCCTGCAGCCAGACCTTGTCGCGCGGGTCGGCGAGCGTGCTGCCGAACTCGCCGAGCAGCACCGGCGCGATGTTCTGCTTGTGCAGGTAGCCGAAGAAGTGGTCCCACAGCGCGGGCAGGTTCGCCGGGAACGCCGGGTCGGAGAACCATTTCTGGGCGAACACCGACGTCGCGTACTCGTGCGCCGAGTACACCAGCTTGTCCGGTTTGGACAGCCGCACCGGGAACTGCCTGGCCCCGGAGAGGTTTCCGCCCCACCAGCCGCACTGCGGGTCGCCGGTGCCGCTGACGCAGTCGACGCCTTCGACGACGATCAGCCAGTCCGGGTTCGCCGCGAGCACCGCGTTGCCGGCCCGTTCGGCGGCGAGCCGCCAGTCGGTCGCGGTGTCGCCGCAGCCCCAGCAGGCCCCGCCGCCACCCTGGATCGAATGCGGTTCGTTGTGCAGGTCCGCGCCGATCACCGTCGGGTTGCCCTTGTAGTGCTGGGCCAGCATCGTCCAGTCGGAGATCCAGCGGCTCTCCGAGTACGCGCTGGTGTACCAGAGCGGGGACTGCGCGCCGGAGTCCGGCCGGTGCCGGTCCAGCAGCACGCGCATGCCCTTGACGCCGGCGTAGGCGACGATCTTGTCGAGCACCTGCAGGCCGGACAGGCCCTGCAGGTCCGGGTTCTGCACGGCGTCGATGCTGACCGGCTTGGACCCGGCGTCGAACAGCTGGTTCGAGTACGGCAGCCGGAGCGTGTTGTACCCGAGCCCGGCCATCTGGTCGAGCATGTCCTTGTAGTTGCGGCTCCACAGCCCGTGCGGCGAGTAGTTGCCGGTCTCGGCACCGAACCAGTTGATGCCGGTCATCCGGACCGGCGCGCCGGTCGCGTCGACCAGCTGGGATCCGGCGGCGTGCCAGAACCCGGTGCCGGTGCCGGCCGCCGCCGTGGTCTCCGGGGCCGCGGCGGCCGGGGACGCCGTGAGAACGGCGCCCCCGACCAGTGCGGCGACCACCAGCGAGAGCAGTCGCTTCATGTGGTGCCTCTCAGCCGAACAGGGCGACGTGCGCGGCGAACGCCGTGGCGATCTCCGACTGCGCCCAGAACCGGTGGTAGGTGAACGTCGGCGCGGCGCCGCCGTCCAGGTAGGCCTGGACCTTCGGCCACTGCGGGTCGCTCTTGTAGAACGAACGGATCGACAGGAACGTGGAGTTCGCGTTGATCGGGTCGCCGTTCGGCATCGTGCCCGTCCAGCCCGAGGGCACGTAGAGCCCCTGGTCCGTGGTGGCGTTGTACTTGTCGTCGAACCGGTCGTAGTCCGACCGGGTCTCCGGCACCGCGATGCCCTTGGTGTCCGTGTTCGCCGAAAGCGCGGTCAGCAGCTGCTCCCCGACCGTCTTGGCCTGGGCGTTGCTCGACCCCGACGCGTAGTACAGCAGCGTCTTGGCGAGCGAGGCCGCGACCCCGACGTCCTGGCTGTAGTTCTTCACCGAGACGTGCAGGCCGGTGTTCGAGCCGGGGCTGGTGGCGCTCCAGGTGTCCGGCGCGCCGCTCCAGGTCAGGTCGGACGGGATCTGGAAGCTCCCGCCGGCGCCGACCGTGGTGTTCGCGATCGCCCAGGGCACCCACTTGTCGAGGATCTTCTTCGCCCGGGCGTCGTTGGTCGCCTGGTAGTACTCGGCGATCCGCTCCATGCCCCAGGTCTGGAAGCCGAACCACTGGTTGCTCGGCGGGTCGTGCCAGACCGGCTGCCAGTCGTAGTACATCCCGTAGAAGGTCGGCGTGCCCGCGGGCGGGGTGCCGTACTGACCGTCCCAGCTGTTGGTCGCGCCACCGGCGAGGCCGCCTTCGGACGACTGCAGCCACTGCAGGAACTCCATTTGCCGGCCGAGACTGGTCGCCCAGTCCGTCGCACCGGTCGCCGAAGTCACCTTCAGGCCCGGGTCGGCCGACAACGCGTACGCGGCCAGCGGGTTCTGGTAACCCTGGTGCGCCGCGCCGTCACCGATCCGCCACGCCCAGGAGCTGGCGGTGTCCGCCGAACCGCCCCAGGCGTAGTACCACGAAATGAGGTAGTGCTCGCTGTCCTTGCCGGTGCCGGCCGGGCAGGTCGACGGGCCGACGCAGTTGCCGATCTTCTTGTAGTACTTGTCGAACAGCGAGTACCGGAGGTAGTCGCCCATCTTCGAGGCCTTCTTCAGCACGGCCGCGACGTCGGAGCTCTTGCCCTGCTCCTGGGCCCACTTCTCGGCCTGGAAGGCCACCTGCACCACGCGGGCGTCCGCGTCCGGCGCGTCGGTGTACTTCCACTGCTTCGCGTACGACGAGTCGCCGGTGAACAGGTCGAGGTACCCGTTCTTGCCACCGAACTTCAGCAGGTCACAGCTCGGCTGGGTGACCGTCTCCCAGACCGATTCCTGCGAACCGCGCTGGAAGGTGTTGATGAACGCCGGCGCGGTGTTCGTGCCGTCCTCGCAGTGACCGAACTTGTAGATGTTGTCCACGTCGAGCAGCCAGTGCATGCCGTAGACGTCCGGCGAGCCATAGGCCGCCTTGAGCTCCGCCGCGATCGGGTCCGCACCGACCGGCACGCCGCTCTGCAGCTGCGACGGGTAGGACTTCGGGCTCGGGTATTCCGCCGCGTACGTGGCCGGCTTGCTCGCGTTGTAGCCGGAGTTGCCCGGCTGGTCCGCCGCCGACGGGATCGCGTACGTCTCGATCGACGTCCACGCCTGGTTGAACGGGGCCCAGTCACCGGTCACCCGGCCGTAGGACGCCTCCAGCCACAGGTAGTAGCTGAACGCCTCCGACGTCGTCTCGTGCCCGTGGTCGGGCGCCTCGACGATCAGCGTCTCGATCGAGTGGTAGGGCACCAGGATGTTCCCGAACTTGCGGAAGTAGCCGTTGTTCGGGTCCTTGATCTTGTTGTACTGCGTGAGGAACGCGAGCTGGTAGTCCGAAGTGGACGACGAGATCTCGTTGACCGTCACCGTGGCCGCGGTGTAGCCGGTGCCGCTCGCGGTGAAGGTCGCGCTGCCCAGCGCTCCCCCGTTGTCGGCGCTGGTGACCGTGACGTTCTGCGGCACGTTCCAGTTCGTCGTCGAGAAGGTGAGGCTCGTGGGACTCGCGGTCAGATCGGCGCTGCCCGCCGTCCTCGCGACGTCGACGGTGACCGGGGCGGTCGGCGCACCGGCGAGCGAGACCGCGAACGTCGTCTTCCCGCCCTGCTTGACCTGCGCGGTCGCCGGGGTGGCGACGATCGTCGGCCCGGAGAGGACCTTCACGCTGACCGGGCTGGACGTCGTCGACGCGTTCTTGTTGTCGTAGGCCTTCGCGGTGATCGAGTACGTCCCGGCCGGGACGTTGCCCCAGTTGCCCTCGAAGGGCGCGGCCGTGTCGGTGGCCAGCAGCGTGTCACCGGCGTAGAACTCGACCTTGCTCACCGTGCCGTCGCTGTCGGCGGCCGTCGCGGCTAGAGGGATGGTCGCCGGGGCGTAGTACGTCCCGGTCGGCGACGGCGCGGTCAGGCTGACGGTGGGTGCCTTGTTGGCCCCGGTGCACGCGCTGCCGTTCACCGAGAAGTCCGTCGGCGGCCGGTTGGCCGAGCCCTTCGAGCCGTTGAACCCGAACGACGTGCTCGCCCCGGTGCCGAGGTGGCCGTTGTAGGACAGGTTCGTCGCGGTGACCGCGGCGCCGGTCTGGGCGAACGTCGCGCTCCAGCCCTGCTGGACCTTCTGGCCGTCGAGGAACGTCCAGCCGACCTTCCAGCTGTCGAGCGGCGCCCCGTCGTTGCGCAGCGAGACGTTGGCGGTGAACCCGGTGTCCCAGTCGTTGGTGGTGTAGGTGACGGAACAGGCGATGTCGGCGCCGAGCGCCGGAGGTGGGGCGACCACCGCGCCCGTGACCGCCAGCACGGCCGAGGCCAGTGCCAGCGCACGCGCGCGCTTTCGGGGAGAGGAACGCATGGCTGCGGAACTCCTTTGTCCGTAGGGAGCCAGCGATCTGGGAGCGCTTCCAGGCGCAGACGGTAGCCAGCCGGAAACCTGGATGTAAAGAATCGAGTCAGAAGGACACCGCAGCCCCGGGTGTCACACCTGCGCGCCCGGCGAACACCGGCTCACTGAACACTCCTGAACAGCCGTACCCGAAAGTTGTACGACCACCCGTTCGGCCTAACCAACCGGTCACGCGGGGTGTCCGGGAAACGCCGTTTAGCGCCAAAGGCGTGCATCTCGGACCGGAACGTTCCCACCCATCGAGTCATGCCCCGCCGAGCGGGCTCTACCTCAAGCGTGTCGACCCGTGAAACACGCGTGTCGACCCTCCAGACACGAGAACCGACCCTCTAGACACGCGAACCGGCCCGCCGGTACGCCGACCGACCCATCGGGTACGCCGGTTCGGCCCTCGGGCGCGTGCGGCAAGGGTCGACACGCGTGATCAGGAGGTCGACACGCGTGATCGGGGGGACGACACGGGGTCAGCTCGAGGCGCGGACCGCCAGGGAGACCGGGAGGATGTGCTGGCGCGGTTTGAGGTTCTGGTCGTCGAGCAGCCGCATCAGGGTCTCGACCATCGCGTGGACCTGCTCGCGGGGGTCCTGGTGGACCGACGTCAGGGGCGGGTCCATGGCCGGGGCCAGTGTCGCGTTGTCGTCGAAGCTGACCACCGCGACGTCGCCCGGGATGCGGCGGCCGGCCGCGTCCAGCGTGCGCAGCGCGCCCACCGCCATCATGTCGCTGGCGACGAACACCGCGTCCAGGTCCGCGTGCCGGGCCAGCAGCGCCGACATCGCGTTCGCGCCGCCCGAAAGGGTGAAGTCGGCCTCTTCGGCCAGGTCGGCGGGGTCGAGCCCGGCGTCGAGGAGGGTCTTGCGCCAGCCGGCGAGGCGGTCTATCGGGGCGCTCTGGTCCTGCGGGCCGGCGATCGTGGCGATCCGCCGCCTGCCGGACGCGACCAGGTGCTCGACCGCGAGCCGGGCGCCGCCCTCGTTGTCGAAGTCGACGACGTGCACACCGCGGCGGATGCCGGCCGCTTGGCCGCCGAACACCACCGGGATGCGCAGCAGCCGCAGCGCCTTGGGCAGCGGGTCGGCCCGGTGCGGCGCGAAGACCAGCGCGCCGTCGACGTGCCCGCCTTCGAGGAACCGGACCGTCCGGCTCAGGTCCTCGCGGATGTCACTGAAGATCAGCACCATCTGCCGGCCGACGTCGGCGAGCTCCCGGTAGCCGGCCCGCATCACGGCCGCGCGGTACGGGTCGTCGAGCAGCCGGGACTCCGGCTCCGACAGCACCACCGCGATCGCCCCGGTGCGGCGCGTGACCAGCGACCGAGCCGCCTGGTTCGGGGAGTAGCCCAGGTCACGGGCCGCGGCCAGCACCTTCTCCCGCGCCGCCGCACTGACGTACGCGTCGTCGTTCAACGCGCGTGACGCCGTCGACCGCGACACGCCGGCGAACGCCGCGACGTCCTCCAGTGTCGGCCGTTCTTCATCCCCTGCTCGAGGCCCCACGGCACCGCCCTCGCTCACCACAACCACCCGGACCTCGACAGCTTAACGGTCACGCAGGGCAATGTCCGGGAGCGCTCCTCGCAGGAAACACTCCGGTTACGACCTCTTGACACCGGTGAAGGGCCCCAGCAGACTCTGCCACACCTGGGAGCGCTCCCAGATCGGCTCCCAGCAGTGAGAGCGCTCATTCCCGTCAACAAGGTGGTTGGACACGTGAGAACGATCCGGAACGGCCTGGTCCTGGCACTGGGCATCACGATGACGGCGCTCGGCGCCTCGGCCTGCAGCGGGGGCGGTGAACAGCAGCCTCCGGCCGCGGCGAACCCGAACGAGCACGTCGACCTGACGCTGGCGACGTTCACCGAGTTCGGCTACGAGGACCTCATCCCGGAATACGAGCGGCTGCACCCCAACATCAAGATCACCCACCGCAAGACCGGCCAGGGCGGCCCCTTCCACGAGGAACTCGTCACCAAGCTGGCCGCGGGCTCGGGCCTCGCCGACGTGACGGCGCTCGAAGAGGGCCACCTGTCCGACTTCCTCGACAAGGGCTCGAAGTTCAACGACCTGAGCAAGATCGGGCCGGCCGACGCCTCCCCCGACCGCTGGCTGGACTGGAAGTACGAAGCCGCCAAGACCAAGGACGGCAAGGTCATCGGCTACGGCACCGACATCGGTCCGCTCGCCATGTGCTACCGCAAGGACATGTTCAAGGACGCCGGGCTGCCGGACGACCCCGAAGCGGTCAAGCCGCTGTTCGCCACCTGGGACAGCTACTTCGCCGCCGGTGCGGACTTCGTGAAGAAGAGCAACGGCAAGGCGTGGTTCGACTCGGCCTCGCAGAACTTCAACGCCATGGTCAACCAGCTCCCCGAGGGCTACATCGGCACCGACGACAAGCTGGCCGTCGAGAAGAACCAGGGCCTCAAGGACGCCTGGACCAAGGTCACCGACGCGGTCGCCAAGGGCGAGTCGGCCAAGCTCACGGCGTTCAGCCCCGAGTGGGAAGCCAGCTTCAAGCAGAGCGCGTTCGCCACGAAGGTGTGCCCGGCCTGGATGCTCGGCGTGATCAAGGAACACGCCGGCCCGGAGCTCGCCGGCAAGTGGGCGGTCACCGCGGCGTTCCCCGGCGGCGGCGGCAACTGGGGTGGCTCGTACCTGACCGTCCCGACGCAGTCGAAGCACCCGAGGGAGGCCGCCGAACTCGCGGCCTGGCTGACCGCGCCCGAGCAGCAGATCAAGGCGTTCCAGGCCAAGGGCAACTTCCCGAGCCAGGTCAAGGCGCTCACGGACCCGGCGCTGCTGAGCTACACCAACCCCTACTTCGGCGACACGAAGGTCGGCCAGCTGTTCGCCGAGCAGGCCAAGAAGGTCAAGAAGCCGCAGTACAAGGGCCCCGGTGACGGCCAGATCCAGGAAAACGCGTCCAGCCCGGCCCTGCAGGCGGTCGAACAGGGCAAGCCGGCAGCGGACGCGTGGAACCAGATGGTCGAAGCCGCGAAGAAGATCACGCGCTGAACCGATGACCGTCATCGACAAGGTCGCGCCAGAAGGGAGTAAGGCCGGGGAGCGGGTGTCTCCCCGGCCCACCTTCCGTCACCGGTTGAGCCGGTGGGACGTCAAGGTCTCGCCGTACCTCTACATCGCCCCGTTCTTCATCCTCTTCGGGATCGTCGGCCTGTTCCCGCTCCTCTACACCGCGTATGTCTCGATGTTCAAGTGGGAGGCCGGGGCCGACCACCCCGACTTCCTCGGCATCGGCAACTACACGGAGCTGTTCGCCGACACGCAGTTCTGGAACGCGCTGGTCAACACGGTCAGCATCTTCCTGCTCTCGAGCATCCCGCAGCTGGTCATCGCGATCCTGCTGGCGGCGCTGCTCGGCGCCCGGCTGCGCGGCGCGACCGGCTGGCGCGTGGGCATCCTGCTCCCGTACGCGGCCAGTCTCGTCGCCATCGGCATCATCTTCGCCAACCTGTTCGGCCCGAAGTACGGGCTGATCAACGGCGTGCTGCAGACCTTCGGACTGGACCCGATCGAGTGGCAGGCCAACCGGTTCGCCAGCCACGTCGCGATCGCGATCATGGTGAACTGGCGCTGGACCGGCTACAACGCCCTGATCGTGCTGGCGGCCATGCAGGCCATTCCGAAGGAACTGCACGAGGCGGCGGTGATCGACGGGGCCGGCACGTGGCGCCGCTTCTGGAACGTCACCTTGCCGCTGCTCCGGCCGACGCTGATCTTCATCACCATCACCTCGACGATCGGTGGCCTGCAGATCTTCACCGAGCCGAAGCTGTTCGACGCCATGCCGGGGTCGAACAACGGCGGTTCCACGAACCAGTTCCAGACCGTGACGCTGTACCTCTACCAGACGGCGTTCCAGAACGCCGACCTCGGCTACGCCTCGGCGATCGCCTGGGTGCTGTTCCTGATCATCGTGCTCATCGCGCTGGCGAACTTCTTCCTCACCAGCCGGATCGCCAGCACCCCGGCGGTGAAGGTGAAGAAGAAATGACGACACTCCAGAGTGACTCTCCGAAAACGGGACTGCGCAAGAGCGTCGCCACGCTCGGTAAGCCGCGCAAGGCGACCTACATCGTGCTGGCGATCTTCGTGCTCGGTTCGCTGTTCCCGTTCTACTGGTCGTTCCTGGTGGCCAGCCGCGACAACGGGATGCTCACCGACCGCATCCCGCCGTTCGTGCCCGGCGGCAACTTCTTCGCCAACGCCGCGCGGGTGTTCGACACCGTGCCGTTCTGGAAGGCGCTGGCCAACAGCGTCATCGTGTCCGGCACGGTGACGCTGACGACGGTGCTGTTCTCCTCACTGGCCGGGTTCGCCTTCGCGAAACTGCGGTTCCGGGGGCGCAACAAGGCCTTCGTGTTCATCGTCGTCACGCTCGCGGTGCCCACCCAGCTGGGCATCATCCCGCTGTTCATCGCGATGTCCGAACTGGGCTGGACGGGGAGCCTGGCGGCGGTGATCGTGCCCAACCTGGTCACCGCGTTCGGCGTGTTCTGGATGCGGCAGTACACCATCGACGCGCTGCCGTACGAGCTCGTCGAGGCCGCGCGCGTCGACGGCTGCAGCATGATCCGGATCTTCTGGAACGTCTGCATGCCCGCGGTGCGCCCGGCCGCGGCGATCCTCGCGATGTTCACGTTCATGATGTCGTGGAACGACTTCCTGTGGCCGCTCGTCGTGCTGGACGCCGGCAACCCCACCGTCCAGGTGGCCCTGGAAAAGCTGCAGAGCGGCTACTACGTCGACTATTCGCTCGTCCTGGCCGGCACGACCCTGGCCACCATTCCCATCCTCATCGTCTTCGTCCTCCTCGGCCGCCAGATCGTGGCCGGGATCATGCAAGGTGCCGTGAAAGGGTGAACATGTCCGTACATCCCGACAGCGTTCGGGCGGAGACCGCGTTGATGTTCCCGCCTGGCTTCGTCTGGGGCGCCGCCACCGCGGCGTTCCAGGTGGAAGGGGCCACGACGGCCGACGGGCGCACCGATTCGGTCTGGGACGTCTTCGCCCGCCGCCCGGGTGCGGTCCGGGGCGGCGACAACGGCGAACCGGCGGCCGACCACTACCGGCGGTACTCCGAAGACGTCGGGCTGATGCGCCGGCTCAACCTCGGGGCCTACCGGTTCTCGCTGGCCTGGCCGCGGGTGCGCCCGGACGGCGGCGAGGCGAACACCGCCGGCCTCGGCTTCTACGACCGGCTGGTCGACTGCCTGCTCGAGTCCGGGATCCAGCCGTGGGCGACGCTGTACCACTGGGACCTGCCCCAGGCGCTGGAGGAGAAGGGCGGCTGGACCAACCGGGACACGGCCTACCGGTTCGCCGAGTACGCCGAGACCGTGCTGGAGCGGCTGGGCGACCGGGTCGCCAGCTGGTCGACGCTCAACGAGCCGTGGTGCGCGGCGATGCTCGGGTACGCGGGCGGCATCCACGCGCCCGGCCGCGCCGACCACCCGGCGGCCGTGGCCGCGACGCACCACCTGCTGCTGGGCCACGGCCTGGCGATGGACATCATCCGGCAGCACGCCCCGGAGACCGCTGCCGGCATCACGCTGAACCTGTACCCGGTCGTCCCGCACGACCCGGCCAACGTCGCCGACGTCGCCGCGGCCCGGCGGATCGACGGCCTGCAGAACCGGTTGTTCCTCGACCCGGTGCTGCGCGGCGGCTACCCGGACGACCTGGTCGCCGACCTCGAGCCGTTCGGGCTCGGCTCGGTCGTGCGCGACGACGACGCCGCGGTCATCGCCGCGCACGTCGACTGGCTGGGCGTGAACTACTACCGCGACTACCGCGTCGCGGGCCGTCCGGTGCCGGGCAGCGAGCCGGCGGGCCCCGAGTGGGTGGGTGCGGCCGACGTGCACTTCGTCCCGGACCCGGCGGCGCCCCGCACCGACTCCGGCTGGGAGGTCCAGCCGGCCGGGCTGACCGAGTCGCTGCTGCAGGTGCACCGCGGCTACCGGCCGGTGCCGCTGTACATCACGGAGAACGGCGCGGCCTACCCCGACGTCGTCTCCGACGGCGGTGACATCGTCGACACCGACCGCGTCGCGTTCCTCGACTCCCACCTGCGGGCGGCGCACGAGGCCATCGAGGCGGGCGTCGACCTGCGCGGGTACTTCTACTGGTCGTTGCTGGACAACTTCGAGTGGGCCGAGGGGTACGCGAAGCGGTTCGGCCTGGTCCACGTCGACTACGCGACGCAGCGGCGGACGCCGAAGCAGAGTGCCCACTGGTACTCGCGGGTGATCGGCCTCAACGGGCTCGGCTGATCGGATGCCCGTGAAGGCCACCGGCGCGGGTGGCCTTCACGGGCGCCGGGGCGTGCATTCCGCGGGGCGCGTTGCCAGACTGACCGGTATGGGACTGCGCAGCGAAGCTTGGTTCGACAACCCCGCCGACCCCGGGATGACCGCGCTCTACCTCGAGCGGTACATGAACTGGGGCATCACCCGGGAGGAGCTGCAGTCCGGCAAGCCGGTCATCGGCATCGCGCAGACCGGCTCCGACCTCACCCCCTGCAACCGCCACCACCTGCAGCTGGCCGACCGGACGCGGGAGGGCATCCGCGAGGCCGGCGGGATCGCGATCGAGTTCCCGGTGCACCCGATCCAGGAGACCGGCAAGCGCCCCACCGCCGCCCTCGACCGGAACCTCGCCTACCTCGGCCTGGTCGAGACGCTCTACGGCTACCCCATCGACGGCGTCGTGCTCACCACCGGCTGCGACAAGACCACCCCGGCGTGCCTGATGGCCGCCGCGACCGTCGACATCCCCGCGATCGTGCTCTCCGGCGGCCCGATGCTCAACGGCTGGTTCAAGGGCGAGCGGACCGGGTCCGGCACGATCATCTGGAAGGCGCGGGAGCTGCTCGCCGCCGGCGAGATCGACGACGCCGGGTTCATGGAGCTCGTCGCGTCGTCCGCGCCGTCGCCGGGGCACTGCAACACGATGGGCACGGCGTCCACGATGAACGCGCTCGCCGAGACCCTCGGGATGAGCCTGCCCGGCTGCGCGGCCATCCCGGCCCCGCACCGCGACCGGGCGCGGATCGCCTACCGGACCGGGCTGCGGATCGTCGAGATGGTCCGCGAGGACCTCAAGCCGTCGGACATCCTGACGCGCGAGGCGTTCGAGAACGCCATCGTGGTGAGCTCCGCGATCGGCGGCTCGACCAACGCGCCCATCCACCTCGGCGCGATCGCCCGGCACATCGGCGTCGACCTGCCCCTCGACGACTGGCAGCGGCTCGGCCACGCCGTCCCGCTGCTGGTCGACCTGCAGCCCGCGGGCAAGTACCTCGGCGAGGAGTTCCACCGCGCGGGCGGGGTGCCGGCCGTGGTGCACGAGCTGATGCGCCACGGGCTGATCCACGAGGACGCGCCCACCGTCAACGGCCGCACCCTCGGCGACAACTGCCGCGACGCCGAAGCCGGCGACCGGGACGTCATCCGCACCTTCGACACCGCCCTCACCCCCGATGCCGGGTTCCTGGTGCTGAAGGGCAACCTCTTCGACGCGGCGATCATGAAGTCCAGCGTGATCTCGCCGGAGTTCCGGCGCCGGTACCTGGCCGGCGGCGTCTACGAGGGCACCGCGGTCGTCTTCGACGGCCCCGAGGACTACCACGCCCGCATCGACGAACCGGACCTCGGCGTCGACGAGCACTCGCTGCTGGTGATGCGCGGCACCGGCCCGCTCGGCTACCCGGGCTCGGCGGAGGTGGTCAACATGCGCCCGCCCGCGGAGCTGATCAAGCGGGGCGTGCACGAGCTGCCGTGCCTCGGCGACGGCCGCCAGTCGGGCACCTCCGGCTCGCCGTCGATCCTCAACGCCTCCCCCGAAGCCGCGGCGGGCGGCGGCCTCGCCGTGCTGCGGACCGGGGACCGGGTCCGGATCGATCTGGGCGCCGGCACCGCGGACGTCCTGATCCCCGACGAGGAACTCGCGCGGCGCCACCGGGAACTGGCCGAGGCGGGCGGCTACCCGGTGCCGGAGTCGCAGACGCCGTGGCAGGAGATCCAGCGGTCGATGACCGACCAGCTGTGCGACGGCATGGTGCTGCGCCCCGCCGTGGCGTACCAGCGCATCGCCGCAACGAAGGGAATCCCCCGCCACAACCACTGATTCCGGTGCTTCGCCCGCGGAAAAAACGGGTATCCCCAGCGGTAGCCGAGGCGAGGAGGCCCCCATGCTCCCGGATCGAGAACGCCACGCCCTCCGCGAAATCGAGGCCGAACTGCGCGCGAGTGATCCCGCGTTCGCCGCCGCCTTCAGCGGCCGCAAGCTCCGCTCGCCCCGGCGCTGGAGCCTGCTGCTGGTGCTCTGCGACGTCACGGCGGTGGCGATGCTGCTCGTCGGGCTGTTCGCCCGCGACGCCGCGCTCGTGCTCTGGGGCACCGTGAGCGCGGGCGCGCTGGTCGCCTGGCACATCGCCCGCGCCGAGTCGATCCGCGAGTCCACTGAGGACGGTGCCGCGCCGGCCCCCGGCTCGCGCTGATCCCCGCTACCTTCGACGACGCTGATCCCGCTGCCATTACACAGTACGACGCAGCTCCGCTGCCATGACGACGCAACCCCGCCACCCACGACGCAGCCCGCTGCAAATGACACAGCCCGCCGCCAATGACGCAGTACGGCCGCCCCCGGAACTCGCGCCGGGGGCGGCCGTACTGCGTCGAGGCGTCACTCAGTCGTACGAGAGGGCCTCGACCAGCTCACCGGCGGACGGGTTCGACAGCGCCCGGGCCACGTCGGCCTGGGCGACGATGCCGACCAGGTCGTGCCCGTCGATCACCGGCAGCCGGCGGACGCGGTGCTCGGACATCGTGCGCAGGATCTCCTGGGCGTCGTCGTCCGCGCCGATCGTGACGACCTCGCCCTGGGCGAGCTCGCCGACGTGGACCGCGCGCGGGTCCTTGCCCTCGGCCAGCACCTTCACCACGATGTCGCGGTCGGTGAGCATGCCCTTCAGCCGGTTGTCCTCGCCGCAGATCGGCAGGGCGCCGACCCCCTTCTGCGCCATCGTGACCGCGGCGTCGTGCACGGTGTCGGACTCCCGGGCGCAGGTCGCGTCCGACGTCATGATGTCGCGTGCGGTGGTCATCGTGAACTCCTTTCCTGGGTTGTGTGGTCCGGCTACCCGGGCCGGGCACGTTTACCCGTGCCCCGGACGGGGAATTTCCGGGCGCATGCCGGATTCCCGCGGCGCCGAGCCGCCGGACACCACCGACCTCGACCGGTTGCGGTCGGCGGCGTCCGGCTGCCAGGGGTGCCACCTCCACCAGGACGCCACGCAGACCGTCTTCGGCGAAGGCTCGGCCGGGGCGAAGGTCCTCGTCGTCGGCGAGCAGCCGGGCGACAAGGAGGACCTCGCGGGCGAGCCGTTCGTGGGGCCCGCCGGGAAGCTGCTGGACCGCGCCTTCGAAGAAGCCGGCTTCGACCGGCGGTCGTTGTACGTCACCAACGCGGTCAAGCACTTCAAGTTCAAGCGGGACGAACGCGGGAAGCGCCGGATCCACCAGAAACCGGGCCGCACCGAGGTGGTCGCGTGCCGCCCGTGGCTGCTGGCGGAACTGCGTGCCGTGCGCCCGGAGCTGGTGCTGCTGCTGGGCGCGACGGCCGCGCAGTCGTTGCTGGGCCCGAAGTTCCGGCTGACCGCGCACCGGGGCGAGCCTCTCGAGCCGCCGGAGGAGCTGGCCGAGCTGGTGCCGTCGGCGATGGCGACGGTCCACCCGTCGGCCGTGCTGCGGGCGCCGGACCGGGACGAGGCCTACGCGGGCTTCGTCGCCGATCTGCGGGCCGCGGCCAAGCTGCTCGGCTGAAGAACGCCGGTTCAGGCCTCAGTTCAGCTGCTTCAGCGCCGCTTCGGCCGAGCCGGCGTGCGCGTCGAGGTCCCGCCAGGGGTCCTCCTTGCGGGCCAGCCGCTGCTTCTCCTTGCGCGGCGGCCAGCCGGCCGGGTCCGCCTTCCCGAGTTCCCGCCAGTCCAGCGGGGTCGCGGCCGCCGCACCCGGACGGGCCCGCAGCGAGTACGGGGCCACGAACGTCTGGGCGTACCCGTTGCGGTTGGCGTCCAGGAAGATCCGGTCGCCGCGCTTGTCCTTGCGCTGGGCCGTGGTCAGCCGATCCGGGTCGTCCTCGGCGACCCGGTCGGCGAGGGCGCGGGACAGCTCCAGCACCACCTCCGTGTCCGACTTCGCGTCCAACGGCGCGAGGACGTGGAACCCGCGGCCGCCGGTCGCCTGGACGAACGCGGTCAACCCCACCCGCTCGTAGTGGGCGCGGATGCGCCGGGCGACCGCGCGCAGTTCGGCGACCGGGGTGCCGTCCGGCGGGTCGAGGTCGAGCACCAGCCGGTCGGGCCGCTCCGGAGCGGCCACTGTGGACAGCCAGACGTGGAACTCCACCGTCCCCTGGTTCGCCAGGTATTCCAGCGTCGCGGCGTCCTCGCACACGACGTATTCGTCGGTGCCGCCGCCGCGCCGGGGAACGCGCTCGACCCGGATCGAGTCCGGGAAGTGCTCCCCCGGGTGCTTCTGGAACCAGCCCGGTTTGCCGATGCCGTCGGGGAAGCGCCGCAGCGTCAGCGGGCGGCCGCGCAGGTGCGGCAGCATGACGTCCGCCACCGCGCGGTAGTACTCGACGACATCGCCCTTGGTCAGGCCGTCGTCGGGGTAGAACACCTTGTCCGGGTGGGAAGTCTTCACGCGCGCTCCCGTATGACGTCCGCGGCCTTCTTGTCCTCGCGCAGCCCGGTGAACCGCGGGTGCCGCAGCCGCCCGTCCCGCGTCCACTCGGAGAAGCCGATCTGCGCCACCAGCTCCGGGCGCACCCAGTGCGCGCCGGGTTCCTTCACCGGCCCGGCGAACGGCGACCGGGCCGTCTCCCGTTCCCGCAGCCGCGCGTGCAGCGACGTCAGCAGCTGCTCGTCGAAGCCGGTGCCGACCTTGCCGGCGTACTCGAGAGCGCCGTCTTCGTGGTAGCCGAGCAGGAGCGCGCCGAAGCCGTGGCGGGCACCCTGAGGATCGGTGAAGCCGCCGATGACGAACTCCTGGCCCTGCGCGCACTTGAACTTCAGCCAGTCGGGTGACCGCCCGTGGTGGTAGGGCGCGTCCGCCCGCTTGGCGATGACGCCCTCCCAGCCGCGCCGGCACGCTTCCTCGAAGAACTTCTCGCCCTCGGTGTTGCGGTGCGACGACAGCCGGAGCGGGCCGGCGAAGCCGAACGCGTCCCGCAGCAGCGCCTTCCGCTGCCGCAGCGGCAGCCCGGTCGTGTCCTGGTCGTCGAGGTACAGCAGGTCGAACAGGTAGTAGTAGACACGCACGCCGGTGGCGCGGGCCCGATCCGGGTCGCTGACGTGGATCCGGGGCTGCAACGCGGCGAAGCTGGTGTCGGCGCCGTCGAACGCCACGATTTCGCCGTCCACGACGAACCGCGGGCCGCCCTGGGAGGCGAGGGCCTCGACGAGCTCCGGGTAGGCGTTGTCCATCACCTTGTGGTTGCGCGAGTACAGGGTCGGCCGGCCGGCGTCGCGCACGCAGATCGCGCGGACGCCGTCCAGCTTGCGCTCGAAGATCCAGCCCTCGTCGGAGAACCGCCGGTCGGTGAGCGTGGCCAGGGTCGGCTCGCGCCAGCCGGGGCCGGTCACGACGCCTTCAGGGCCTTCTCGAGTTCGGCGCGCGTCATCTTCGACCGGCCCTTCACACCCTGCTCGCGGGCCAGCTTCTCGAGATCCGCCTTCGACAGCTCGGACAACCCGGACGACTCGGACGGCCCGGGCTTCTTCGCGGCCTTCTTCTTCGGCTGCTTGCCGCCGCTCTTGCGGTTCTTCACGCTGCGCGAGAGCGCCTCGAACAGGTCCACCACGTCGGCCGAGGGCTCCGGCTCCTCTTCGTGGGCGATCTCCTTGCCGGCCTCCTTGGCCTTGATCAGCTCTTCCACGCGCTTCGAGTACTCGTCGCGGTAGTCCTCGGGTTTCCACGGTGCGGTCATCTCGTCGACCAGCGCGAGTGCCATGTCGAGCTCCTTGGGCCGCGGCTTCGGCAGCTCCGGCAGCTTGCCCATGACGTCCTTGGGCTTGCGCAGGTCCGCGACGAAGTGCAGCGTGTTGAGCACCATGACGTCCTCGCCGGCGCGAACGGCGGCGAGGTACTCCTTGCCGCGCAGCACGAACTTCGCGACGCCGGCCTTCTCGCTGCGGTCCATCGCCTGCAGCAGCAGGCCGTACGCCTTGGCGAAGTCCTCCTTCGCCGGCTTGAGCCAGTAGGTCTTGTCGAAGAACCACGGGTCGATCTCGTCGAGCTCGACGAACTGCTCGATGTCGATCCGGCGTGACCGCTCGGGCGCGATCTCGTCCAGTTCGTCCGGTTCGACCAGGACGTGGTCGCCGCCGCCGAGGTCGTAACCCTTGACGATCTCGTCCTGGGTGACCTCGTCGCCGGTCCGTTCGTTGACGCGGCGGTTGCGGATCCGGTCCGACGTGCCGCGCTCGAACTGGTGGAAGTGGATCGTGTGGTCCGCCACCGCCGGGTACAGCTCCACCGGCACGGTGACCAGCCCCAGGCTCAGCGCGCCGCTCCACACCGGTCGGGCCATGTCGTCCTCCCCGCCCTCAGGCGACGTCGGTGCTGCGCCGGCCGGTCCGGTGCAGCCCCAGCATGTCCAGCAGCCGCGCGCAGTCCTCGGGGTCCTTGGCCCGCGCCGCCACGGCCAGCGCCGCCTTGTGCCGCGTGCGCGCCAGCTCCGCCGGGTCCCCGCCCTCGACGAGGAGGTCCGCCACCGGCCGCAGGTCGTTCCGCTTGTCTCGCATGTTCGCTCCCCTCCGGCAATCCGTTCGCGGGCGGGTTACCCAGGATCACCGCGCGCGACACAGCCGGCACGGAGGGAGCCACGGCGGACCGGCCGGACTAGGCCGAACGAGTGAATTCGGCCTAGTCCGGCCGTGAACACGGCAAGGTGGTGAGACCCACGTCACAGCAGGAGGCCGGATGGGCACCCAGCTCCGCATCAGCCGCGAAGACGGCTCACTGCCCTGCGAGGTCTGCGGCTTCCCGACGATGCACGTGGCCCAGGTCGTCGCCGACGACGGCACGGTGCTGGGCCGCACCCTGGTCTGCACGACGTGCCAGCGCAACAAGCACCGCCCGGAACCGGCACCGGTCGAGTCCGAGGCACCCCCGGACGAGGTCCCGGCCGGCTAGCCAGGTCGCGGGCGGCCTGGACGCGGCCGGGTCACGGCGTCGTCGTCGCCACCGCCGCCACGAACTCCGCCGCCACCTCGTGAAGCTTCCGGTTGCCGTCCTGCGAACGTTTCACCAGGCGCTGGAAGGCTTCCTCCGCGGTGATCCGGTGCGCCGCCATCAGGATGCCCTTGGCCTGGTCGATCACCGCGCGGGTCTCCAGCGCGCGGTTGAGCTGGTCGACCAGTTCGCGGGCCGCGAAGTACCGTCGCGCGCTGCGCAGGCCGATGACCACCGTCGCCGTGTACAGCTCGAGGATCTTGGTGCCCAGCTCGCTGAAGCCGTGCTCGCCGAACCCGAAGAGGTTCACCGCACCGGACATGTCCTCGTCCACCGTCAGCGGCGCGGCGAGGAAACTGGCCACCCCCAGCTGCGCGGCCGACGTGACGAACTGCGGCCACAGATCCCCGACCGCGCCGACGCCGACGCGGACTGGCTGGCCCGTCTCGGCGGCGCGCAGGCACGGTCCGTCCCCGATGCGGTACTGCTCGCGGTCGAAGTTCACCGCTCGCTGGTCGGTGCTGGCCACCGTCTCCGGCACGCCTTCGCGCACCAGGGTGATGCTCGCCATGTCGGCCCCCGGCACCACCTGCACGACATGGTCGCACACCGCCTGCAGCATCTGCCCGAGGTCGAGTTCGCTGTCCAGCATCGCGGTCAGCGACTCCATCGCGAGCGTGACTTCGTCCAGCCGCGCGGTCAGCTGCTCATGGCCGCCCGTCATCCTGGGAACGCCCCTCCTTCTTCCGACAGGGCGCTCTCAACCAGGGGGGACCCGGGCGCGCGCCACCAGTGGGCCGCTAGCGCTTTAACGGGTCCAGCGCGAGATTACTGCATCCAGCCGGAGCCGGGCACGAGCGGTCACCGCCGCGGCGCGGCGCACACCCGTTCGGAGCAACGACGGTTGCGAGCCGTGGGCGCAGGGTTAGGCTCGGCCGTACGGTTCAACCAGCAGCCGCTCGAACCCCCAGGGCGCGGCGCTGCGGCCGCGCCGCACCAGGACGGCGGCGAACCAGCATGAACCTTCCCCGAGCCCGGCACCCCAACCTCCGGCTGCGCACGGCGTGGCCGGCCCCCCACGCGGTCCTGGTGACCGCCCGCGGCGACCTCGACAGCGCGACGGCGGCCGACCTCGCCACGCTCCTCTCCGACCGCCTGTGGGCGACGCCGGGACGGCTGGTCGTCGATCTGTCCGAAGTGGACTTCCTCGGCGTGGCCGGGATCCGGGTGCTGCTGCACGCGGCGCTGCAGGCCGGGCAGGGCGGCACCGAGCTGCTCGTGGTCACCGGGGCCAATGCGGTGGTGCGGCGGGCCCTGCGGGTGACCGGGGCGGACCGGCGCCTCGCCGTGGCCGATCGACGGCCCGCCCCCGCGCCGGCCTGAGCCGGCGTCGTGCCCTCCCCGTGCGGCACCTGTTCACGCAGTGCCTGTTCACGCAGTGCCTATTCACGCAGTGCTCATCCACGCAAGGCCGGGAGCAGCTCCTTCTCGGCGAAGTCGAGGAAGCCCTCCTGCTGGTCACCGCCGATCTGGACCAGCGCCACGTCGGTGAAGCCCGCCTTCTCGAACTCCCGCACCGCCTCGGCGATCGGCTCCACGTCCGGGCCACACGGGATCGAGCCGGCGACGTCGTCCTCGCGGACGAACTGCGTCGCCCCGGCGAACCCGGCCGGTCCCGGCAGCTCGGCGTTGACCTTCCAGCCGCCGGCGAACCAGCGGAACTGCTCGTGCGCGCGCTTCACGGCGGCGTCGCGGTCGGTGCCCCACGACACGGGCAGCTGCCCGATCTTGCGGCTCGGCGCGCCGCCCAGCTTCGTCGCGTCCCACTCCTGGGACAGCTCCACCTTCGGCTCGACGGCGATCATCGCGTCCGCGACCGGGGCGAACCGCCGGACCGACTGCGAACCGGACACGGCGACGCCGATCGGCACCCGCCTCTCCGGCAGGTCCCACAGCTTCGCCGAGTCGACCCGGAAGTGCTTGCCCTCGTAGTCGAAGTAGCCGCCGTCGAACAGGCCGCCGATGATCTGCACGGCCTCGGCGAGCATCTCGTGCCGGACGTTGGCCGGTGGCCAGCCGCGGCCGATGACGTGCTCGTTGAGGTTCTCCCCCGCGCCGAGCCCGAGGGTGAACCGGCCGCCGGAGAGCGCCTGCACGGTCGCCGCCTTCTGCGCGACCACCGCCGGGTGGTAGCGCATGGTCGGGCAGGTCACGTAGGTCATCAGCTCGGCGCGTTCGGTCACCTGGGTGACCGCGCCCAGCACGGCCCAGGCGTAGGGCGCGTGGCCCTGTTCGTCCAGCCAGGGCGAGTAGTGGTCGCTCATGACCTCGAAGTCGAAGCCGGCCCGTTCCGCCTCGGCGGCGAACCGGACCAGATCGTTCGGGCCTGCCTGCTCGGTCATCAGGGTGTAGCCGATCCGCATCGGCCCTCCTCTCGCATCGGCTGCTCTTCGGGGGTTCCGGGTGGCGGAGCCCCCGGCCCGGGGCGGAGCCCCGGTTGTCACAGCTCTCCGCGTACCCGTGGTCCGCGGTGGGTAACCACCCGACCGGGACGTTTACCCCGTGATCAAGCGGGTACTCGCCCGCGGGACGAAGGGAGCGGACATGCCTCAGTCGTGGAGCGGCAAGCGCGAACGCCAGTACGAGCACATCAAGGACTCGGCCGAGGACCGCGGTGCGAGCACGAAACGGGCCAAGGAGATCGCGGCCCGCACGGTGAACAAGAACCGCGCCCAGTCGGGTGAATCCCGGGAGGCCAGCAAGACGTCGGTGAAGGACAAGTCGCCGCAGCAGCGCGGCGGCGAGCGGTCCGGCAACCGCAAGGGCCCGGGCGGCCCGACGAAGGACCAGCTGTACAACGAAGCGAAGAAGAAGAACATCGACGGCCGCTCGAAGATGACCAAGAAGGAACTCGAACGGGCGCTGGGCCGGTGACGAAACCCGAAATCCCTGATCACCAAGTGTCAGCATTACACCGGATGGGTAGTACCTCACATATGGAAGACACTCGAAGCGACAGCTCGTTCGGTGGCAAGCCGACCGTCGACGAGCTGCTCGACGAACTCGTCGAGCTGCGGCTCCCCGCCATGGCGGAGCAGATCCCGCTGGTCCGGATGCTCACCCACGGCGTGGTCTCGCGCGCGGACTTCGGGCTCGACGCCATCGCCGACGCCAAGATGGCCGTCGACGAGGCGTGCGCGCAGCTCGTCCAGCTGGCCGAACTGGGCTCGCAGCTGCAGTGCCGCTTCCGCCTGGCCCCCGACGGCTTGCACGTCATCGTTTCGACCCGATCGAGTGACCCGCGGCCGCCGAGCGACCGCACGTTCGGGTGGCACGTCCTGACGACCCTGAGCCGGTCGGTGACCGCCTACTGCGACGCGCTTCCCGGCGGGGGTGCGGGCATCGTCACCATCGAGCTGGTGCTCAACCCGGGAACGAGCGCGTGAGCAGCGAGCGGAAAACCCTCCTCCACCGCCCGGACGAATATGCCCACTGCGAGCCGCTGTTCAAGGAACTGGGCGACCTCGACGCCGACGATCCGCGCCGGGACGTCGTCCGGAGCCAGCTGGTCACCGAGCTGCTCCCGCTGGCCGAGCACATCGCGACCCGGTTCTCCGGCCGCGGCGAGCCCCGGGAAGACCTGGTCCAGGTGGCCCGGATCGGCCTGATCAACGCCGTCGACCGGTTCGACCCCGCCCGGGGTCACGACTTCCTGTCCTTCGCGGTGCCGACCATCATGGGCGAGGTCCGCCGGCACTTCCGCGACACCGGCTGGTCCGTCCGGGTCCCCCGGCGGCTCAAGGAGCTGCACCTTTCGCTGAGCCAGGGCTCGGCGGTGCTCTCCCAGCGCCTGGGCCGCGCCCCGACGCCGACCGAGCTGGCGGAGCACCTGAACCTCGACGTCGACGAAGTCCGCGAAGGCCTGCTCGCGGGCAACGCCTACCAGGCGCTCTCGGTCGACAAGCCGGTGCACGACGACGCCGAGGCGTTGTCGCTGGCGGACACCATGGGGGAACCGGACCACGAGATGGCCATGGTCGAGAACCACGAGGCCCTCCAGCCGCTGCTGCAGGAACTGCCGAAGCGCGAGCGCGCGATCCTGGTGATGCGGTTCTTCGGCGGGCTCACGCAGACCCAGATCGCCGACCGCGTCGGGATCTCCCAGATGCACGTCTCCCGGCTGCTGTCGCAAACCCTGGAACAGCTGCGCGGGAAGCTCACCGGCGAAGGCTAGGAGGCGGCCGGAGCGGCCGCCTCCTGGCGGCTCAGCCCAGCCAGCCGGGACGCCCGCCCTTCCGCAGCCGCCGCCACTCCCGCGTGAACGTCTCGCGCAGCTCCGCCGCCCGCCCGGCGTCCCGGGCGTGGAGCATCCCGAAGGTGAAGGTGTTCTGCCCCTCGCCGTGGCCGGCGATGGCGAGGTGGTGCAGGACGTCCCGGCCGACCACGGTGTCCTGGTGCTCGCCCAGCGTGCTCTGGACGGCCTTGACGTTCTTGCGCCACTTCCGCAGCTTCTTCCCGTACACCGGTTTCACGGTGTCGGCCGCGTAGCGGGCCCGTTTGGCCTTCTTGCGGACGTCGTGCAGGGCCTTCTCCTGCTCGTCGCCCGTCAGGCCACGGGCCGCCGCTTCGGCGCGGCTCAGCTTCTCGGCGGCCTTGCGCAGCGGCTTGCGCAGCCCGGCCTTCGCGGGCTTGCGCGCCTTCGCGGTCAACGGCGGTTCTTCCAGCAGGGTGTCCAGCCTGCGCAGCAGCTGCAGGTAGCGCTTGCCGGTCAGCGCCGCCAGCGCGCGAGCCCGCCCCTCCTCGGCCTCACGGGCGAAGTGGCGGGTGAGGAACTGGCGCAGCGGCCCGAAGACGAGCTCTGACGGCACTGCGTCGAGCTGTTCGCGCAGCCGCTCCTCGGTCACTTCGGTGTCCCTGGCCGGCGACAACTGGCGGCCGAGCCACTGCAGCTCGGCCACGAGGGACGCCGTCTCCTTCTTGTCGACGAGAGACCCGAAGGTGCGAAACGTGCTTCGCAGCTTCCGGATCGCGACGCGCATCTGGTGCACCGAATCGCCGGCGTCCAGCCGCACCCCGACGTCCGCCCGGCGCAACCGGCCGTAGTGCTCGTGCAAAGCCGCCAGCACGACGTCGCCGGCGGACGGCTTCTTGCCGAGCCGGGGCGGCGCCGGGACGCGGTCACCGACGAGGCGGCGCAGTTTCGACGGCCACGGCGCCACCGAGGCACCGGCCTCGGTCAGCGCGCGGTCGAACTCCCCGAGCAGCGCCGGTTCGGTCGCCGGGTCCAGTTCGAGTTCCAGTTCGCGCCACTCGTCGAGCCGCGCGGTCGCCCCGCCGGCTTCCCCGGTCACGTGGTCGTCGGTGAGGGTCGCGACGGTGCGGCCGCCCGCGCCGGCGAGGCGGTGGGCGAAGCGGTCGGTGCGCAGGTGCGCGATCGGCACCAGCTTCTCCCCCAGCGTGTACGCCCGCACCAGGCGCCGCAGCCGGCCGGGCACCTTGTGCGGGTCGCCGCCCGGCGGCAGCTGCAGTTCCTGCCGCTCGTCGGCCGACACCGGCAGCTTGAGGTGCCAGCCGGCGTCCGGGCCGCCGACGCGCCGCCGCAGCGTGATGCCGCTGCGGGCCAGCCGGAACGTGGCGGTGTCGTAGTAGGACGCGTCCAGGACGTGCTCCACGGGGTCGTCCTGGGTTTCGACACCGCCGACCCCGACCAGGCGGGGCACCCCGCTGCCGGCGACGATCTCGTACTTGCGTTCGCGCTCGGTCACCTGCGACGGCGCTGCCATGGTTCGTCCTCCCTGAGGGCCGGTTGCCCTTTGAATACCCGGCCGGCGCGCGGCCGACACGGGATTCGGCGCCGGAGCAGCGGGTATCCCACTCTGCGAACCCCAGCCCGGACCAGGAGAGTGCATGAACGGCAACCAGTCCGCAACCGACCTGACGACCGTCCTCGCCGGCGACCACCGCGAACTCGACCGGCTCTGCACCGAGCTCGAGCTCGGCCAGGGCAGCCCGGAGAACCGCAAGGACCTCGCCGATCACCTGATCGCGGAGCTGGTCCGGCACTCCGTCGCCGAAGAGCCCTACCTCGACGGCGACGGCGACCTCGCCGAAGCCGACCGCCTGATGCGGCAGCTCGAAGGCGCCGGGCCGCAGGAGACGCGGTTCGAACGCCTGCTGGGCGGGCTGATCCGCGCCGTGCGGCGGCACGTCCGCGAGGAGGGCGCCGCGGCCGTGCGCGAGATCGGGCGCACCTGCTCCCCCGACCGGCAGGCCGAACTGGGCCGAGAGGTCCTCGAGACCCGCGAGGCCGCACCCACGCTGCCCCACCCCGACCTCGCGGACCGGGTGCCCCAAGCCGACCAGCTGTGGCCGGGACCGGGGTTCGTCGACCGGGCCCGTGCCG
The DNA here is from genome assembly GCF_042881395.1 of Amycolatopsis sp. NPDC058278. NCBI lineage: Bacteria > Bacillati > Actinomycetota > Actinomycetes > Pseudonocardiales > Pseudonocardiaceae > Amycolatopsis > Amycolatopsis sp. NPDC058278. The sequence goes on from NZ_JBHVXZ010000132.1 coordinate 26,190, forward strand.
CCCTGCGCGCCCCGGCATCGGGTTGAATGAAGGCCTGCACCCGATCCGGAAGACAGTGAGGACCCATGAGCGTCGGCGAAGAGGAGTGGGCCCGGGAACGGGCCTGGTTCGGGCGGGACGGTGACCCGGAGCCGGGGCTGCTGGCCCGGCAGTTCGCCGACCTCACGCGGACCCTGCTCGACGTGACGCCGACGGTCGGCGGGGTGCTCAAGCTCGTCGTCGGAGCCGCGACCGCGCTCATCCCGGACGCCCACCTGGTCAGCGTCACCCTGCGCGACGCCGACGGCACCTTCCACACCCCGGTCGGGACGGATCCGATCGCCGAACGGCTCGACCAGGTGCAGTACGACCACGGCGAAGGTCCCTGCGTCGAGTCGGCCCGGCCGGACGGGCCGGCCGTCGGCTGGTCTCAGGACCTGGGCCGGGATCCGCGCTGGCCGGCGTTCGGCCCGGCCGCCGCCCGCCACGGCTTCCACTCGGTGCTGGCCACCGCCCTGCTCCCGGACGTCCGCCCGCCCCGGCTGTCCGGCGCGCTCAACATCTACTCGCGCACCCCGGGCGCGTTCGACGCGCAGGCGATCGACGTCGCCCTGCTGCTGGCGACGCACGCGTCACTCGCACTGGCCCACACCCAGGCCGTGGCCTCGGCCGAGCTGGAAGCGGCGCACCTGCGCCAGGCGGTGGACAGCCGCGACGTCATCGGGCAGGCGAAGGGCATCCTGATGCAGCGCCGCGGCATCACCGCCGACGAGGCCTTCGACGTCCTGCGCCGCGCGTCGCAGGACCTCAACGTCAAGCTCGCCGATCTGGCGAAGGCCCACGCCACCCGGCACAACGAAGTGGAACTGGCGGTCGC
>NZ_JBHVXZ010000133.1:0-25790 GCF_042881395.1 Amycolatopsis sp. NPDC058278
GGGGTGTGCGCCGGGGGCCGGGCGGGGGGGGGGGGGCCCGCCCCCCCCCCCGGCTGTTCATGGGGTACTGCGGGCGCTCAGGAGATGCCGAGCGAGGTGCACTTGGCGGCGAGCTCGCCACCGCAGATCTCGGCCGCCTTCACGTAGCCCTGGGTCACGACGGTCTTGATGTCCTTCGCCAGGATCGTCGTCGGCGTGAGCAGCACCGACTTGATGTCGCGGTTGTTCTTCGGGTCGTGCAGCTTGGCGGTCGCGATGGCGTCGGCACCGGCCTTGTCGCCCTTGGCCAGCGCGGCGGCCAGCTTCGCGGTCGCCTCGGCCTCTTCCTTGATCGGCTTGAACACGGTCATGTACTGCTCGCCGCGCATGACCGCCATCAGGCCGTCGGCGGTGGCGTCCTGGCCGGTGACCGGGACCTTGCCGTTGAGGCCGTTCTTCTTGAGGATGGTGATGACCGCGCCGGCCAGGCCGTCGTTCGCCGCGACGACGCCGTCGACCTTGCCACCGTTGTTGGTGAAGATCTGCTCGAACGTCGTGCCGCCGAGCTGGTTGTCCCAGTCGTTGATCGGCTGCTTCTGGATCCGCTTCAGCGTGCCCGCCGAGAACAGCGGTTCGAGGACGGAGTCCTGGCCCCTGGTGAAGAGCGTGGCGTTGTTGTCGGTCGGGGCGCCCTCGATCTGGACGACACCCGCGCCCGCCTTGTCCTTCAGCGCGTCGGCCATGGCCTGGCCCTGCAGCTGGCCGACCTTCTCGTTGTCGAACGAGACGTAGTACTCGGCGCTGCCGCCGAGGCTCGGGCGGTCGTAGTCGATGACCGGGATGCCCGCGGCCTTCGCCTTGGACTCGACCGCGGCACCGACGGCCGGGTCGGACGGGGCGATGATCAGGGCCTTGACGCCGGAGCTGATGAAGCCGTCGGCCAGGGTGGTGAACTTCTGGGCGTCGCCCTGGGCGTTCTGGACGTCGGCGTCGAAGCCCTGCGCCGCGAGAGCGGCCTGCAGCATCGGCTTGTCGAAGGCCTCCCAGCGAGCCGAGCTGGCGGTCTCCGGCAGGATGACGCCGACCTTGCCGTTGGCGCCACCACCGGCGGCCGGGGCGGACGAGGAAGCGGAGTTGCTCCCCGTGCCCCCGCTGTTCGAACTGTTGGTGCCACAGGCGGTCAGCGCCAGGCCGGCGCTCACCGTCGCGGCGAGGAGGGTAAGGGTTCTGCTGCGCATCCTCGTTCCTTCCGGATCCAAGCATTGGTGACGAGTGGCCGTCGGCGTGTGCTTCGGGCCCGCGGGACGGTGATCCGGGGAGGCCCGGCGCACCGTCGCGCATATGTTGTGGGCGACAACATATGCCGCTGAGCGGCTGCGGGGAAGATAGCTGGATCGATTAAATGACACCAATTGGACACGGTTCGGCAACACAGGCTGAAGCTCGCCCGGAAAGAGTAGATCCGCTGACGATGTGATCGCCAGCACTCACGGTAAGTTACATCGATGTTTCACGGGGCCGCGAGGTTGCTCCGGTCGTGTGCACCCAGCGCAACCCGTGGCCCGTCCACGACTCTGCGGCGCGATTGGTCGCCGACTTGCGAAATCGGGGCGATGAGGTGCCCGGGAGGCCATCCGCCGGGGCACGGAGAGGCAGCCGGCTGGTGACAGCGCGATACGCAGCGTCACAAGCCTGGCGGTGGAGTGATCGCGCCGTCCCGGAGACGGACGGTGACCACCGGAACTTCAGCCTCCCGGGCGACAGAGCACGGGGAGCGGCCGCCCTCACCAGGACCGCAGCGTCACGATCCGCTCTTCCAGCTGTTCGACGGTCGCCATGGCCGTCACCGGGCCGCCGCACACCCGCCTCAGCTCGTTGTGGATCGCGCCGTGCGGCTTCTTCGTCCGGTGGTGGTACATCCCCACCAGCGCGTTCAGCTCCTTGCGCAACGCACCCAGCCGCTCGCTCACCGACTGCGGGCGGGCCGTCGGCGGCGGTGCGGCCTCCTTGGCCGGCTTGCGGCGCTTCTCGTCCGCGACCTGCTCTTCCTGCCGCTTCCGCAGCAGCGCCCGCACCTGGTCCGGCTCCAGGAGCCCCGGCAACCCCAGGTACTCCTGCTCTTCGTCCGAGCCGGAGAACACCGCCGTGCCGAACGAGTTGCCGTCGTAGATGACCTGGTCGAGCTCAGCGGAGGCACCCAGCGACGTGAACGCCTTCTCCTCCTCGCCCGGCTCGTCCTCGGTGCGGTTGGCCTGGGCCAGGAGCTCGTCCTCCCAGCCTTCCTTTTCCCGGTGCGGCTTGCCGAGCACGTGGTCGCGCTGGGCCTCCAGCTCGCTGGCCAGCTCCAGCAGCACCGGCACCGACGGCAGGAACACGCTCGCCGTCTCGCCCTTCTTGCGCGCCCGCACGTACCGGCCGATCGCCTGGGCGAAGAACAACGGCGTCGACGCGCTCGTCGCGTACACGCCCACCGCCAGCCGCGGGACGTCGACGCCCTCCGAGACCATCCGGACCGCCACGATCCAGCGCTCGTTCGTCTCGGAGAACTCCTTGATCCGCCCCGAGGCCTTCGGGTCGTCCGAGAGCACCAGCGTCGGCATCTCCCCGGAGATGCGCTCCAGGATCTTCGCGTACGCCCGCGCCGACTCCTGGTCCGTCGCGATCACCAGGCCGCCCGCGTCCGGGACGCTCTGGCGGACCTGCGACAGCCGCGTGTCGGCGGCCTGCAGCACCGCCGGGATCCACTCGCCCGCCGGGTCGAGCGCCGTGCGCCACGCGCGGGCGTTCTGCTCCGCGGTCAGCGGCTCGCCGAGCCGGGCGGTGAACTCCTCCCCCGCGCTGGTGCGCCAGGAGGCCTCGCCCGAATACGCCAGGAAGACGACCGGCCGGACCACGCCGTCGGCCAGCGCGTCCGCGTAGCCGTACGAATGGTCGGCCTTGCTGCGCTGGAAGCCGCCCGCGTCCGGCTCGTACGTCACGAACGGGATGGCCGAGTCGTCGGACCGGAACGGCGTCCCGGTCAGGGACAGCCGCCGCACGGCCGGGGTGAACGCCTCGCGGATCGCGTCGCCCCAGGACTTCGCGTCGCCGCCGTGGTGGATCTCGTCGAGGATGACCAGCGTCTTGCGGTTCTCCGTGCGCACCCGGTGCAGCGTGGGGTGCGCCGCGACCTGCGCGTACGTCAGCGCGACGCCGTTGTAGTCGGACGAGGTGACGCCGGTGGTGTTGCGGAAGTTCGAGTCGATGGCGATGCCGGCCGCCGCGGCCGAGGCCGCCCACTGGTGCTTGAGGTGCTCGGTGGGGGTGACGATGGTGACCGCCTCGATCGTGCGGTCGCTGAGCAGCTCCGCGGCGATCCGCAGGCCGAACACCGTCTTGCCGGCCCCCGGCGTCGCCACCGCGAGGAAGTCCTTCGGCTTCTGCGTCAGGTACTTGGTGAGCGCCCGCCGCTGCCACGCCCGCAGCGGGCGCGCGGTCGAGTCCTTCTCCGCGGGAGGTGCCCCGAGCTGCGTCTCCGTCATCGCCGGTCCTCCCCCTCGCTCCACTGCCTCAACTGCCTGAAGTGCTTTGACGTGCGAAAACCCTCACTGTGGTACCGACTTCTGCTGCGTTGATCGGTCGGCGACTGCGGTGAGGGCACTGGAGCGAGTCTACCGGCCGGGTCCGACAGTTCCGGGCACCGGCACGGGTGATGTCCGCCGACACGCCCGGCCGCAGGGGGCGTGACGAGCCAAATCAGCACGGATGGACCATGCTGGACACGTCATGGGTGAGGTGCAGCCGTCCGCAGCGACGAAGGTGGCCCGCAAGGGGCCGTGGCGGCTCGTCACGCGCACGTTCGCCAAGGCCTGGGAAGGCAACATCTTCTCCGAGGCCGCCGAGGCGGCCTTCTGGCAGACGCTGTCGCTGCCGCCGCTGCTGCTCGGCCTGCTGGGCAGCCTGGGCTTCGTCGGCGAGTGGTTCGGGCAGGACGTCGTCGCCGCGGTGCACGACCGGATCATCGGCTTCTGCCGGACGGTCTTCAGCCAGAACGCGGTCCACGACATCATCGAACCCACCGTGAACAGCATCCTCACCGTCGGCAAGGGCGAGATCGTCTCGGTCGGCTTCCTCATCTCGCTGTGGGCGGGTTCCTCGGCGATGTCGTCGTTCGTGGACGCGATCACGGTCGCGCACGACCAGTACGGCGTCCGCAACGACGTCTGGCAGCGGATCTTCGCGCTCCTGCTGTACCTGTGCGGCCTGGTGATCCTGGTGGTCGGGCTGCCGCTGCTGGCGATCGGCCCCGACCTGCTGCCGGAGTTCTTCCCGGCCGCCTGGCGCCCGACCGTGACGTCGTGGGTGAGCGCGCTGTACTTCCCGGCGCTCGGCGCGATGATCACGCTCGCGCTGACCACGCTGTACAAGCTCGCGCTGCCGCGGAAGCTGCCCTGGCACCGCGGGCTGCCGGGCGCGGTGCTCGCCATGGTCGTGTTCCTGCTGTCCTCGGTCGGCCTGCGCGTCTACCTGAACTGGATCACCAAGACCGGCTACACCTACGGCGCGCTGGCCGCGCCGATCGCGTTCCTGCTGCTGATGTTCTTCATCGGGCTGGCCGTCGTCGGCGGCGCGTACTTCAACAGCGCGATCCAGGAACTGTGGCCGGCGAAGGCCACGCGGCGGCAGCGGCGCAAGTGGCGGCGGCTGGAGATGGAACGCGCCTCCGAGCGGCTGCGCTCGGAAGAGGGCCGCAAGCTGCGGGACCGCTCGACCACGCCGCTGCGGCGCCCGCGCACCGAAGACGCCGCCGCCGACCGGGCCGAGCCGTCCGAAGAGGACAGCTCGTCACCGAGCGCGCCGGAACCGGCACCCAGCGCAGCTCAGGGGCGCGGGTCCGCCGAAGGGAGGACCCGGAATCCACCCACGGACTGAGTCGCTCTCAGCAACGACGTGAAAGGCTCAGCGGGCCGTTGACGCCGGCGGGGGGCCACTGTGCCTTTTACGTCGTTCCCGAGGGGGTTTTCACGTCATGTCCGTGCTGGCCAGACTGAGCCTGCGCAACCGGAGCCTGATCGGCCTGCTCGCGCTGGTGGTCGTCGGCTTCGGTGCCTTCGCGCTGCCGCAGCTCAAACAACAGCTCTTCCCGTCCCTGCAGTTCCCGCAGGCGCAGATCGTCACCGCGTACCCGGGTGCGTCGCCGGACGCGGTCGACCGGCAGGTCTCCGAGCCCCTCGAAGGCGGGCTGCAGGGGCTGAAGGGCCTCGAGCAGGTCACTTCGACGTCGTCGGACGGGGTTTCGCGGGTCGTCGCGCAGTTCGAGTTCGGCACGGACATCGACGCCGCCGTTTCGCAGATCCAGCAGGTGGTGAACCAGGTCCGGTCGCGGCTGCCGCAGAACACCGAGCCCGCCGTGTCCGCGGGCAGCACCGACGACCTGCCGGTGGCGCTGGTCGCCGCGGGCACCGCCGGGGACCCGCAGGCGCTCGCGCCCGCGCTGACCGACCAGGTCGCGCCGGAGCTGCGGAAGATCGAGGGCGTCCGCACGGTGACCGTCACCGGCGTGCGCCAGCCGCGCGTCACGATCACGCTCGACTACGCGAAGCTCGCCGCGGCGGGTGTCGAACCGGCGTCGATCGCGACCACGCTGCAGACAGCCGGCGCCGCGGTACCGGCCGGGACGCTGACCGAAAACGGCAAGACGCTGTCGGTGCAGGTCGGCGGCGGGCAGACCACTGTGGACAGTCTGCGCGGCCTGTACCTGACCCCGGGTGCCGCCGCCGCGCGGGCGGGTGCCCCGGCCCGGGGTCCGGTGAAGCTGGGTGACGTCGCCGACGTCCAGGCCGGGTTCGCGCCGCCGACGTCGATCACGCGCACCAACGGCAAGCCGAGCCTCGGTCTCTCGATCACCATGGTGGACAACGGCAACGCCGTCGCCATTTCCGACGCGGTCCGCGACAAGCTGCCGGACCTGGCGAAGAAGACCGGCGCCGAAATGAGCGTCGTGTTCGACCAGGGCACCCCGGTGAAGGACGCGATCAGCGGCCTGACCACCGAAGGCCTGCTGGGGCTGGCGTTCGCCGTCGTCGTCATCCTGCTGTTCCTGCTGTCGGTGCGCTCGACGCTGGTCACCGCGGTGTCGATCCCGCTGTCGGTGGTCGTCGCGCTGCTGGCGCTGTGGACCGGCGACCTGTCGCTCAACCTGCTCACCCTCGGCGCGCTGACCATCGCGATCGGCCGGGTGGTCGACGACTCGATCGTCGTGCTGGAGAACATCAAACGACATCTCGCCTATGGCGAGGAGAAGGACCGGGCGGTGCTCGACGGCGTCCGCGAAGTGGCCGGCGCGGTCACTTCGTCCACGCTGACGACCGTCGCGGTGTTCCTGCCGATCGCGTTCGTCGGCGGGTTCGTCGGCGAGCTCTTCTCGCCCTTCGCGATCACGGTGACGGTGGCGCTGCTGGCCTCGCTGCTCGTGTCGCTGACCGTGGTTCCCGTGCTGGCGTACTGGTTCCTCAAGCGGCCCGTGGTCCCGGCGGACGCCGTCGAGGCCGAGCGGGCGCGCGAGGCGGCCGTCGAGAAGGAACGCCGCAGCATCCTGCAGCGCGCCTACCTGCCGGTGATCCGGTTCGCGACGCGGCGGCGGCTCACCGTCGTCCTGCTGGCCCTGCTGATCTTCGCCGGCACGGTCGGGCTCGCGACGCGGCTGAACACGAACTTCCTCGACCAGTCCGGCGGCACCACGCTGAACATGACGCAGAAGCTGCCGGCCGGCACCAGCGTCGACGCGAAGGAGAAGGCGGCCACGGCCGTCGAGCAGGCCCTCGCGGCCGAGCCCGCGGTGCGGACCTACCAGGTCAGCATCGGCGGTGGCGGGGCGTTCGGCTTCGGCGGCGGGACCAACACGAGCATCTCGGTCACCGTCGCCAAGGACACCGACCTCGACGCGCTGTCGGACCGGCTGCGGTCGAAGCTGACGTCGCGCCCGGAGCTGGGCGAGATCAAGATCGGCGCGGACGCGTCCGGGTTCAACTCCGACCAGGTCTCGGTGACGGTGACCGCGCCGTCGGAGGCCGCGCTGAAGCCGGCGTCCGACCAGGTGGCGCAGGCGCTGCGCGGGGTGTCCGGGCTGACCGAGGTTTCGAGCGACCTGAGCGTCGGCTCGCCGCGGGTGCAGGTCGAGGTGGACGACGCCGCGGCCGCCGCGCGCGGGCTGTCGGCGAGCACCATCGGGCAGATCGCCAACCAGGCGATCGCCGGGCGCACGGTGACGCAGCTGCCGGTCGGCGGGCAGCGCACGGACATCGTGCTGCGCGCCGGCACGGCTCCGGTCACGGTCGACCAGGTGAAGGGCCTGCCGATCCCGGGCCCGGGCGGCGTCGTCCGGCTCGACGAGGTGGCCAAGGTGTCCAGTGTGGACGGACCGGCGTCGGTGCACCGCACCGGTGGCGACCTGAGCACCACGGTGACCGCGAAGAACACCGGGGACGACCTGACCAAGACCACCGCGGACATCAAGTCCAAACTGGACGGTCTGACGTTCACCGGCGGGGCGGCGTACTCGCTCGGCGGCGTCAGCCAGGACCAGCAGGAGGCGTTCTCGAACCTGTTCCTGGCGCTGCTCGCGGCCATCGCGATCGTGTTCCTGATCATGGTGGCGACGTTCCGGAGCCTGATCCAGCCGCTGATCCTGCTCGTGTCGATCCCGTTCGCGGCGACCGGCGCGATCGGGCTGCTGCTGGCCACCGGCACCGCGCTCGGCCTGCCGTCCCTGATCGGCATGCTGATGCTGGTCGGCATCGTCGTGACCAACGCGATCGTGCTGATCGACCTGATCAACCAGTACCGCGCCGAGGGGATGAGCGTCGCCGACGCCGTCACCGAAGGCGGCCGGCGCCGGCTGCGGCCGATCCTGATGACCGCGGCGGCCACGATCTTCGCGCTGGTCCCGATGGCGCTGGGCATCACCGGCCAGGGCGGGTTCATCGGCCAGCCACTGGCGATCGTGGTGATCGGCGGCCTGGTCAGCTCGACCCTGCTGACCCTGGTCCTGGTCCCGACCCTCTACACGATGGTCGAGACCCGCAAGGAACGCCGCAAGGCCCGCCGCGAAGCCCGCCGAACCCCGGCCCAGGCCCCGGAATCGGAGTCCCTGAACCCGGAACTCGCGTGATCCAAGCCGTAACTCGCGTGATCCAAGCCGTAACTCGCGTGATCCAAGCCGTAACTCGCGTGATCTGAGCCGGATCTCGCGTGATGGGGGCCGTAACTCGCCGGTTACGGCCCCCATCACGTGAGTTACGTGTCTGATCACGCCGGTGACGGGCCTGATCACGCGAGTTACGGGTTACCGGCGGAAGCGGTAGGTCTTGCTGTCGAAGAGGATGCAGATGCTCGGGGACATCACGATCACGCGGAGGGTGGCGTCCCGCTCGTCGAAGTCGATGCCCTCGACCTCGAACGAGCCCGAGCAGCCGCTGCGGAGCGGGAGCTGGCCCAGCGAGGTGACGTGGGCGGTGACGTCCGAGCCGGCGAGCGGGCCGGCCAGGTCGACCTGGAGCAGCGGCTTCGTCGTGCCGAAGAGGCTGCCGTCCGGGTCGTCGGACGCGCAGAGCAGGCGGGTCGCGGTCTGGAAGTCGCAGCCCTGGACGTCGCGGACCGGGTGGTCCAGGCGGATGGTGCCGGCCAGAGGCAGGTTCTGGGCCGGGTTCGTGGCCACCACGCCGGGCATCGGGTGCACCAGGAGCCGGTCCATGGTGCCCCACTCCCCCGCCACCAGCCAGCGCGCGTCCGGCGACACCGCGGCGAAGGAGTTGTTGTTCGCTTCCCACGACTCGAGGGCGTGCCGGTAGTCGGCCCACGAGCCGTCCGGGGCCTGGACGCGGAAGAGCTTCGCGCCGCGGTCGTCACGCTGGTAGGGCTCGACGTACCAGCCCTGGGCCGAGCCCGGGTCGCCGACGTGGTTCCAGCCCTGCGAGTTCAGGTCGGCCGGGATCGTGCCGATCCCGGTGTAGCGGATCGTCGTGCCCGAGGGGCGCACGATCGTCGCGAGCCCCTGGCTCTCGTCGAGGGCCCTGGCGGTGTCGGAGCCGACCTCCGTCCAGCCCGTGACGGCCTGGGCCAGCGCGGGCGAGACCACGGCGAGCAGGGTGACGAGGGTGAGCACGATCCCGGTTCTGCGCATGTGCGACTCCGGTGGGTGAGGGAACCTGGTCCGCTGGATCTACCAGGACTCCCGCACCCGGCACACCCGCCGAATGAAGGTTTTTCACGTTTGTTCGTCGATCTGTCCGTTTCCGGACAGCCGAAAGCCCCGGCGGGGACTCCCGCCGGGGTTCAGGCCCGGATCACTTCCCGGGACGGAGACTCTCGTAGATCTCCTTGCAGGCCGGGCAGACCGGCGACCCGGGCTTCGGCGACTTCGTCACCGGGAAGACCTCGCCGCACAGCGCCACCACGTGAGTGCCCATGACCGCGCTCTCGGCGATCTTGTTCTTCTTCACGTAGTGGAACATCTTCGGCGAGTCGTCGTCGGTGGTTTCCGTGCCCTCGGGCGTGGTTTCCGGCTTCGTCAGCGTCTCGGTGCTCACCCGGCCATTGTGCCCGAGTCCCGCCGAACCTCCCGCCATCGGCCCCTCCGCCTGGCAGGATCGGCCGCATGTTCCAGAAGGTGCTCGCGACGTTCGGCTCGGGAGGGGCGCGGATCGACGCCCGCCTGCTGGACTCCACCGCCGCCCCCGGCCGCCCGCTGCACGGCGAGGTGCTGCTGCTCGGCGGCGAGGTGGACCAGGAGATCAAGGGGCTCGCGGTGACGCTGCTGGCCCGCGTCCAGGTGCCCGGCGACCGGACCGAGGACCTCCCGTTCGGCTCCCGGCAGCTGATCGGCAGCGAGGTCATCCGGGCCGGGCAGCAGGTCCGGGTTCCGTTCGAAGTGCCGCTGCCCTGGGAGACGCCGGTGACCAGCGTCTACGCCAAGCCGCTGACCGGCACGGCGGTCGGCGTCCGGGCCGAGCTCGACCTGGCCGCCGCGGTCAGCGACCCGTTCGACGCCGACGCCGTCGCGATCGAGCCGCTCCCGGCGCAGAAGCGGATCCTCGACGCGCTGAGCCGGCTCGGCTTCACCTTCCGCGAGGCGGTCCTCGAGCAGGGCCGGGTCGACGGCGCCCGGCAGCAGCTGCCGTTCTTCCAGGAGATCCGCTTCACGCCTTCACCGCGCTTCGCCGGCGTCTTCTCCCAGGTCGCGGTCACCTTCCTGACGTCGGCCGAGCGCACCGACGTCGTGCTGGAGGTCACCAAGCGGGTCCGCGTGAGCAAGACCGGCGGGTTCGGCGGCCGCGGCCAGGACTTCCTCGGGATGTTCACCGTGCAGCCGGACGTGAACTGGGAGCAGCAGCTCGACGACTGGCTCGACCAGGTGGCGCGCCCGCGCGGGATCTTCGACTGATGGAGTGGCCCGACGCGGTCGCCGTCCTCGGCGGCACGTCCCACGCCTGGCCGCGGCTGCAAGCCCGGTACGCCGAGCCCCACCGCCGTTACCACACGCTCACCCACGCCGCCGCCGTCGCGCGCGACTCCGCCTGGCTGGCGGCGGGCCTCGGGAAAACCGACCGCGCCATCCTCGCCGTGGCGGCCTGGACGCACGACGTCGTGTACGACGCGAAGCCCGGCGAAGACGAACGCGCCAGCGCCGCCTGGGCCCGCGAAGCCCTGGCCGGAGTGGCGGCGGCGCACGTCGAGCGCGTCGAAGGCCTGATCCTCACCACGATCGGGCACGACGCTCCGCCGGACGACCTCCTGGCCACCGCCCTCCTCGACGCCGACCTCGCCATCCTCGGAGCGGCCGAAGAGCAGTACGCGGTGTATGCCCGCGGAGTGCGCGAGGAGTACGCGAAGTACCCCGACGACGTCTGGCGCGAAGGGCGCATCGCCGTCCTCGAACGCATGCTGTCCCGGCCGCTCTACCGCAGCGAAGCCGCGCGGACACGCTGGGCGAGCGCCGCCGAAAAGAACCTGACCGCCGAGCTGACCCACTGGCGCCGCGCGCGGGGCGATCACCGATGATGGTCCCTCGTGACTACCGCACTCTCCCTGCACGAAGAGGTCGCCTCGGCGCTGCGTGACGGGCACCCCGTCGTCGCGCTGGAGAGCACCATCCTGTCCCACGGCCTGCCGCCGGGCCGCAACCTCGACGTCGCCCGCCGCCTCGAAGGCGTGGTCCGCGACGGCGGCGCCGTCCCGGCCACGATCGCGGTGCTCGACGGACGGGTCGTCGTCGGCCTCTCCCCCGCCGAGCTCGAGCGCGTCTGCGCCCCGGACGCCGGGCTCGACAAGCTCTCGCTGCGCGACCTCGGCCCGGCCGTCGGGCTCGGCCGCTCCGGTGCGACGACCGTGGCGAGCACGTCGGCGCTGGCGGCCGCGGCCGGGATCGGCATGTTCGCCACCGGCGGGCTCGGCGGCGTGCACGTCGGCGCCGCGCAGAGCTGGGACGTCTCGGCGGACCTCGGTGTGCTGGCGAAGGTGCCGACCGTCGTGGTCTGCTCCGGCGTGAAGTCGGTGCTCGACATCCCGGCCACGCTCGAGGTGCTGGAGACGAACTCGGTGCCGGTGCTGGGTTACCGCACGGACGACTTCCCGGCGTTCTACCTGCGCTCGTCGGGGCACCGGGTCGGCTGGCGGGTCGACGACCCGAAGCAGGCCGCCGCCGTCATCGACGCGCACCGCGCCTACGCGAATTCCGGTGTCCTGCTGGCGAACCCGATCCCCGAAGCGTCCGAAATGGACAAGGAGCTGCACGACCGGCTGCTCGCCGAGGGCCTCGCGCTCGTCGAGGAGCGGGACGTGCACGGCGCCGACGTCACCCCGGTGCTGCTGGAGCACTTCCACACCGCGAGCGGCGGCGTGAGCATCGACGCGAACGAAGCGCTGGTGCTGAACAACGCCAAGCTCGCGACCGAGGTGGCGGTGGCGCTGGCATGAGCGAGCTTGCGAGTGAATCATCCGACACTGCGCGGTCCGCTCAGGCGGCACCGAGCGCCGGCGAGGTGCGCGCATGAGCGGGATCGTGGTGGTCGGTGACGCGGCCCTGGACGTGATCGCCCGGCACGACAAGCCGTTGCCGCACGGCGGCGACGCCCGCGCGAAGATCCGGTTCACCGGTGGCGGCGCGGGCGCCAACACGGCGCTGTGGCTGCGGCACCTGGGCGCGGAGACGACGCTGCTCGCGCGGATCGGCGACGACCCGGGCGGCCGGCTCATCCGGGCCGAGCTGGAGGCGGCGGGCGTGCGGTGCGCGTTCTCCGTCGACCCCGGGGCGCCGACCTGCTGCGTCGTCGTCATGGTCGACGGGTCCGGGCAGCGCAGCATGCTGGCCGACCGCGGCGCGAACCAGCGCTTCGCGCCCGAGGACGTCACCCCCGAGGCGCTCTCCGGGGCGAGCCACCTGCACCTGTCCGGTTACGTGCTGCTGGACCCGCCGTCGCGCGCGGCCGGTCTCGCCGCACTCGCGGCGGCGCAGGAAGCCGGGCTGACGACGTCGGTCGATCCCCAAGCCGCCGCGCACATCACCGACCCGGCCGCGTTCCTGGCCGACGTCCGCGGGATCGACCTGCTGATGCCGAACACCGAAGAACTGGTCGCGCTGACCGGCTCGGCCGACCCGGCGTCGGCGAAGGAACTGCTCGGCACGGTCGGCGCGGTGGTCGTCACCGCCGGGCTCGACGGCGCCAGCTGGGTCGACGCGGGCGGCGTCACGAGCGTGCCCGCGGTCGAGGCGGACTGCGTCGACTCGACCGGCGCGGGCGACGCCTTCGACGCGGGCGTGCTCACCGGCTGGCTGGCCGGGGAGTCCACTGTGGACGTCCTGCGGCACGGGACGCGGCTGGGTGCGCTGGCCGTCGGGAAGGTGGGCCCCCAGCCGGGCTGATCCTCAGCCGTCGATGACGCGGTGGCTGGTGCCTTCGATCGCCTTCGCCTCGCGCTGGTAGGTGTTCACCTGCTCGGACTTGCGGGGCGGGCGGTCGTTGGCGATCAGCACCGCGATCCACGGCAGCGGCACCGAGATCGCCAGGAAGCCCAGCGCCAGCCACCACACGTGGTAGGTCAGCCCGGCCGCGATCAGGCACGGGATCCGGCAGGCCATCATGATCACGTACTTGCGCTTGCGGGCGGCGAACTGCTCTTCGTACGACGGGGCCGCCCCGGTGATCAGCACCGGGTCCGAGTCCTTGGCGGGCGTGGTCACTGCACCACCTCCGCTGTCCATCGTCCCACTCGCGCGGCTCATCCGACACCTGGGTGACGCATCTTGCTCAACGCGGCCGCCACGAGGGTTTCGATGCCGGTGCGCAGGGTCGGGTGCAGAACCGGCGCGAACCGCGGCGAGTGGTTGGACGGGATGTCGCGCTCGAACCGGCCCTCCGTCATCGCCGTGATCACCGTCTGCGGGTCGAAGCCTCCGACCAGCCAGAACACCGACGGCACGCCGGCCGCCCGGCCGAACTCGCCGAAGTCCTCACTGCCGGTGATCAGCGGCGCCGGCAGCACCACGTCGGTGCCGAAGTGGCCGCGGAAGACCTCGGTGAGCGCGTCGTTGGCGGCCTCGTCGTTCTCGGTGACCGGGTAGGAGCTGCCCCGCTCGATCTCCGGGGGCTTCGGCGCGCCGGCGGTGGCGGCCTCGCCGTGCACGATCCGCTCGACCGCGGCCAGCACCCGCTCCCGGACGGCCTGGTCGAAGGACCGGACGTTGACCTCCATGACGGCGTCGTCGGCGATCACGTTGCTCGCCGTGCCCACGTGCAGCGAACCGACCGTGACCACGGCCGAGTCGGTGGCGGCGATCTCGCGCGACACGATCGTCTGCAGCTTGAGGACCACGGACGCGGCCAGCACGGCCGGGTCGACGGTGGTCTCCGGGCGCGAGCCGTGCCCGCCGCGGCCGTGCAGGGTGACGCGCAGCGTGTCGGTGGCGGCCATGATCACGCCGGGCCGGGTGAGCACCCAGCCGGCCGGGCCGGGGACCAGGTGCTGCCCGAACACGACGTCGGGCCGGCCCGCGATGTCGAAGAGGCCGTCTTGGACCATCGCCACGGCACCGCCCGCGCCCTCCTCCCCCGGCTGGAAGACCACCAGCAGCGTGCCGGCCCAGGTGTCGCGTCCCTTCGCGAGCAGCGCGGCGGCGCCGGCGAGCCAGGTGGCGTGCATGTCGTGCCCGCAGGCGTGCATGACGGGAACGTCGTTGCCGTGCTCGTCGGTGCCGCGGACCGTGCTGGCGTAGGACAACCCGGTCTTCTCCTCGACCGGCAGCGCGTCGATGTCGGCCCGCAGCAGCACGGTGGGTCCCTCGCCGTTGCGCAGCACGCCCAGCACGCCGGTGCCGGCGATGCCGGTGTGCACCTCGTAGCCGTCGCCCTCCAGCCGCCGGGCCAGCTCGGCCGCCGTCCGGGTCTCGGCGAAGGACAGCTCCGGGTGCCGGTGGAGGTCGATGTACAGCGCTTCGAGCTCGGGCAGCGCCGCGTCGAGCGGGGCGAGGACGCGTTCAAGGGTCACGGGGGCCATCGTGGCAGCATTACCCACCGTGAGCACGCGAAGCGTACTGCCCGACCTGTCCGACGACGTCTGCGCGCGGCTGCGCGAAGCCTTCCGGCGCACCTCCTACGACGCCGACGGCGTGGTGGCCGCCCTCGGCGGGGCCGCGCACGCGGCGCTGGGCCGCGGCGAGCCGGTGCCGGCCGAACGCGCCAGCCGGGACGCGGGTGACCTCGGCACGCTGATCCGGCTGTTCCTGCTGGGCGGCACCGAGCCGGAGACCGCCGTCAAGGCCGCCTTCGCCCCCCTGTCCCCCGAGGACGCCGTGACCGCGGGAGTGCTGGCGCCGGCGTCCGAGGGCTACCGCGCCGCCCTCGACATCCGGCCGCACGGCGACGAAGAGGGCTCCTGGTGGGTGGTCTCCGACCTCGACGCCGACGTGCTCGGCACCACCGTGCCCGAGGACCACGTGCTCGGCGTCGGCCACGCGTCGCTGTCGCTGATCCGCGCCACCAGCCGCCGCCCGGTCGGCACCCTGCTCGACCTGGGCACCGGCAACGGCGTCCAGGCGCTGCACGCGACCCGGCACGCCGGGCGCGTCACCGCGACCGACGTCTCCGCGCGGGCCCTCGCCCTGGCCGCGGCGACCTTCCGGCTGAACGAGCTGGACGTCGAGCTCGTCCGCGGGGAGTGGTTCGCGCCGGTCGCGCGGCGGAAGTTCGACCAGGTCGTGTGCAATCCGCCGTTCGTGGTCGGCCCGGCCCGCGTCGACTACACCTACCGCGACTCCGGGCTGGCCGGCGACGACGCGAGCGCGCTGGTCGTGCGGCAGCTGCCGGGGTTCCTGAACGACGGCGGCACCGGTCACCTGCTCGCGTCCTGGCTGCACACCTCCCGCGAGGACTGGGCCGACCGGGTGAGCCGCTGGCTGCCCGCCGAGACCGACGCCTGGTTCGTCCAGCGCGACGTCGCCGATCCGGCGCTCTACGTCGGCACGTGGCTGCGGGACGCGGGGCTCGACCCGCGCTCGCCCGAGGGCCGGGCGAAGGCGGCGGCGTGGCTCGACTGGTTCGCGGCGAACGACGTCCGGGGCATCGGCTTCGGGTTCGTCACGCTGCGGCGGGCGTCCGGGCGGACACCCACCGTCGTGTGCGAGGACCTGCGGCAGGCCTACGACGACCCGCTGGGCCCGGAAGCGGCGGGCTGGCTGGACCGGGTGGACTGGCTGCGTGAATCGGGTGATTCATTGCTTGGTGTCCGCTTTGTGGTGCCGCCCACGGTTTTGCTCGAAAGCGTCGAAGAACCCGGTGACGAAGGCTGGGCGACGACCGTCCGGCGGCTGCACCGCACCGACGGGCCGGGCTGGCAGCACGAGGTCGACGAACTGGCCACGCGACTGCTGGCCGGGTGCCGCGGCGCGTTGCCGCTGGAGGACCTGATCGAGCTGCTCGCGGCGGCGCAGGGCCTGTCGTCCGAGGAGCTGGCGGCCGCCGCGCTGCCCGTCGTCCGGGAGCTCGTCCGGCACGGGATGCTCGTCCCGGCGGACCGGTGAGGGCGGTCGCGGCCCGCGTCACGCGGGCGGACGTCACCGTCGGCGGCGAGGTCGTCGGCGCGATCGACGAGCCGGGATTGCTTGTGCTGCTGGGAATTCACGTCGACGACGACGCCGCGAAGGCCGTCACGATGGCGCGCAAACTGCACGAACTGCGGGTGTTGCGCGACGAGGAATCATGCGCCACGGCGAATGCGCCCCTGCTCGTGGTGAGCCAGTTCACGCTCTACGGCGACACGAAGAAAGGGCGGCGGCCGTCGTGGACGCAGGCCGCCCGGCCGGAGGTCGCGGAGCCGTTGGTGGAGGCCGTCGTGGCCGAGCTGCGCGGCCGCGGCGCCACCGTGGCGACGGGCCGTTTCGGGGCCATGATGGCGGTCTCGAGCGTCAACGACGGTCCGTTCACGGTTCTTGTGGAGGTTTAGACCATTACGATCCGGTTCAGTTTCTGACCGGATTCATATGGAATTCTCAGGTTCCCCGGTCACGGAACGTTCTCAGCAAAAGCTCAGCATTGGTTCAGCAACCGGATCGCTCCCGCAGCCGTCTTCTCCTATGACGAGCCGGGAACGTTTTGGGAACCCGGAGCGTTGTGCCAGATGTCCAGCCAAGCCGGCCGGACCGGCGTACCGGGATCCACAGGCCTCGGTTCGCGGGTACGCACCCGGTGGACGACCGCAGCAGCACGTTCAGCCCGTGACCGGGGAGGCAGAATGTCAGTCCAGACTCTCGAACGCGAGTCGCGCGGGATTCGCGAGCGTATCCCGGCTCAGACGACCGAGGAGCCGATGAGCTTGGGGACGCTCACCGACGCCGACCTCGACGCCCAGAGCCCCGCCGCCGACCTCGTCCGCGTCTACCTCAACGGCATCGGCAAGACGGCCCTGCTCAGCGCGGCCGACGAGGTAGAGCTGGCCAAGCGCATCGAAGCCGGGGTGTTCGCCCAGCACATGCTGGACACGGCCGAGAACCTCACGGCCAAGCGCCGCACCGAGCTGGCCGCCCTGATCAGGGACGGCCACGTGGCCAAGAACCACCTGCTGGAGGCCAACCTCCGCCTGGTGGTCTCGCTCGCCAAGCGCTACACCGGCCGGGGGATGCCGCTGCTCGACCTGATCCAGGAGGGGAACCTGGGTCTGATCCGCGCGGTGGAGAAGTTCGACTACTCCAAGGGGTTCAAGTTCTCGACCTACGCCACCTGGTGGATCCGGCAGGCTATCACCCGGGGCATGGCCGACCAGGGCCGCACCATCCGGCTGCCCGTCCACCTGGTGGAACAGGTGAACAAGCTGGCCCGCATCAAGCGTGACCTGCACCAGCAGCTCGGCCGCGACGCGACGCACGAGGAGCTGGCGGCCGAGTCGGGCATCCCGGCGCACAAGATCTCGGACCTGCTCGACCACTCGCGTGACCCGGTAAGCCTCGACATGCCGGTCGGCGCCGAGGAGGACGCCCCGCTGGGCGACTTCATCGAGGACTCCGAGGCCACCGACGCCGAGAGCGCCGTGATCTCGGGCCTGCTGCAGGACGACCTGCGCCGCGTCCTGGCGACGCTGGACGACCGCGAGCAGCACGTGATCCGCCTGCGCTACGGCCTCGACGACGGCCAGCCGCGCACGCTCGACCAGATCGGCAAGCACTTCGGGCTGTCCCGCGAGCGCGTCCGCCAGATCGAGCGCGAGGTCATGTCGAAGCTGCGCCAGGGCGAGCGCGCGGATCGGCTCCGCGCGTACGCGAGCTGATCGGTTTCTCGTTCGAGGGCGGGTGCACATCGTGCGCCCGCCCTCGGTCATTTCCGCACCCTGCTGACCAGGCGTTCGGCGAGGCGGGAAAATTTTCCACGAAAGCGGGGTTTCACTCTCCAGGGTCCTGGGTAGCAACCCTCCGCCAGCACCCGTTCGGCGGCGTTGACTTATGACCTGCGTCACGACAGCCTCGAAGTGCCGGCGCAGGCCTCGCGACCGGGTGTGCACGCATCCGGGAGCTTTCCCCGGGAGGTCGGGTCCGTCGGGGTGGACCCGGCCTCCCGACCAGCTTCCACGGCGCACCCGGCCGGTCGGACCACACTCCCGGACGGTCGAGTCACGTACCTCGATGCCGAACGGCATCACCTGCACCCACCCAGACTTCCCCCGCCACCCCGATCCGAAGCCCGCACGCGGACGGTGGCGCCGGGTCAAGGCACGCTTTCCCGCCTTGACCCGGTGCCACCGTCCGTAGTGACAATCCGGCTTCGGGGTGGTGGGACCACGGAAGCCGCGTGGGGTGGCCCACAGTGATCGGATGCCTCTACGGCGTGCCGTTCCCCGGCGCATAAGGTGGACCGATCCCGGAGCTGGCAAAGGAGCCTGGCAAGTGCCGTCCACCACGTTTCAGCACACCGAAGTCCTCCCGCTGGGCAAGGACACCACCACCGAATACCGGTTGGTCACCGACGAGGGCGTCGAGACCTTCGAAGCCGCCGGGCGCACCTTCCTGAAGATCGCCCCGGAAGCGCTCACCACCCTCGCGCGCACCGCCATCACCGACATCCAGCACCTGTTGCGCACGTCACACCTGCAGCAGCTGCGCGCGATCGTCGATGACCCCGAAGCGAGTGGCAACGACCGGTTCGTCGCCATGGACCTGCTGCGCAACGCCGCCATCTCCGCCGGGGGCGTCCTGCCCATGTGCCAGGACACCGGGACGGCCATCGTCATCGGCAAGCGCGGCGAAGGCGTGCTCACCGGCGGTGACGACGAGCGTGTCCTCTCGCGGGGCATCTTCGACGCCTACCAGCAGCTGAACCTGCGGTACTCGCAGATGGCGCCGGTGAACTTCTGGGACGAGCGCAACACCGGGACCAACCTGCCCGCGCAGATCGAGCTCTACCACAAGGACGGCCAAGCCGACCCGGCCTACGAGTTCCTCTTCATGGCCAAGGGCGGCGGGAGCGCCAACAAGACGTTCCTCTACCAGGAAACCAAGGCCGTCCTGAACCCGAAGCGGCTCGCGCGCTTCCTCGACGAGAAGCTGCGCAGCCTCGGCACCGCGGCCTGCCCGCCCTACCACCTCGCGATCGTCGTCGGCGGGATGTCCGCCGAGTTCAACCTCAAGGTCGCGAAGCTCGCCTCCGCGCGCTACCTCGACACCCTGCCGCAGGAGGGCTCCGAACTGGGCCACGCCTTCCGCGACCCGGACCTCGAGCAGCAGGTCCTCGAAATGACCCGGCAGTTCGGCATCGGCGCGCAGTTCGGCGGGAAGTACTTCTGCCACGACGTCCGCGTCATCCGGCTCCCTCGGCACGGCGCCAGTTGCCCGGTCGGCATCGCCGTTTCCTGCTCCGCCGACCGCCAGGCCAAGGCCAAGATCACCGCCGACGGGGTGTTCATCGAGCAGCTCGAGCGCGACCCGGCCCGGTTCCTGCCCGACGTCACCGAGGAAGACCTCTCCGACGACGTCGTCGCCGTCGACCTCAACCGGCCGATGGCCGAGATCCGCGCGCAGCTCTCCCAGCTGCCGGTCAAGACGCGGCTTTCGCTCACCGGGCCGCTGGTCGTCGCGCGCGACATCGCGCACGCCAAGATCGCCGAGCGCCTCGACGCCGGCGAAGAAATGCCGGATTACCTGAAGGACCACCCGGTCTACTACGCGGGCCCGGCGAAGACGCCCGAGGGTTACGCGTCCGGTTCGTTCGGCCCGACCACGGCCGGGCGGATGGACTCCTACGTCGAGCAGTTCCAGGCCGCCGGCGGCTCACTCGTCATGCTGGCCAAGGGAAACCGCTCGAAGCAGGTGACGAACGCGTGCCAATCGCACGGCGGGTTCTACCTCGGCTCGATCGGCGGCCCGGCGGCGCGGCTCGCGCAGGACTGCATCAAGAAGGTCGACGTCCTCGAGTACGCCGAACTCGGCATGGAAGCCGTCTGGAAGATCGAGGTCGAGGACTTCCCGGCGTTCATCGTCATCGACGACAAGGGCAACGATTTCTTCGCCAGCACCGGCGACCCGGTGTTGCAGATCAGCTTCCGTTAGCGCACAAGGGAAAGGGGACACCGGCCCGCCGCCGGTGTCCCCTGCTCCCTCAGCCGACGCGCTCGATCCGCGCGCGCCGGATGAGGAACTTGCCGGGCTCCCGGACCTGTTCGAAGGCCGCGTTGTTGAGCAGCGTGCAGCTGCCCGACACCGAGGTCACCTCGACCGTCGTGGACTTCGAGTTGTCCAGGTTGGTCACCTTGAGCTTCGTCCCGGCCGGGAACTGGTTGCTCGACGCGGCCGGTGCGCCGGCCTCGCCGGAGAGCGTCACGGTCGAACCGGGGCACACGACCTCACCCACCGCCGCGCCCGCTCCGGCGGCCGGCTGCTCCTGCTTCTTCTGCTGCCCGGGGGCCTGCGCCTTACCCGGCGCGTTGCCGGAGTTCCCCGGCGCCGCCGCGGCCTGACCGTTGTTCGCCGCGACGTTCGCCGTGCAGCCCGCCACCTGCCGCCGCTGCTGGATCAGGTCCACCACGGCCTGCCGGTTGGCGATCCGCGCGGCCGACTGCGCGTCCGGGTTCGCCTGCTGGCCCGCGATGAAGGTCAGGTTGTTCTGCAGCGCGGTGTCGAGTCCACCGCAGTTCTCCTTGGGCGCTTCGGCCGCGTTGCCCGCGGGACTGCTCAGCGCGATGGCGGTCGCGGTGACGCCGGCGACGCCCAGCAACGCGGCCAATCCGACGGTCGCCTGCTTGCGGTGCCGGCCACTGCTCAACCGGGGCATGGGCCCCTCCTCTCTGATCGCCACCTCACTCCGGGACACGGCCCGGTCACGGCGGCGGTTCAGCGGGAGCCCTGACAATTTTCGACAACTTCGACGATGAGCGGACCACACGCAGGCCGTGGTCCGGACCACCGGGGAGCGATCGTCCACTGCGGACAGCACGCGGCCCCCGGAGACGTTTCCCGGGGGCCGTGGTCCTTACTTCGCGGGCGTGGTCTTCAGCACCACCGTGCGCTGGTCCAGCGGCGCGGCCAGGGCGACCGAGATCACCGGGTACCGGATGTCCATCGTGCACATCTGATTGGTCTGCGCCTTGGTCTCGCTCAGGTTGACGACGACGTGGTCGCCCGCCTGTTCGGCCGCTTCGCCGAGCGCGTGACCGCAGCCGCCTTCCTGAGCGCGGATGTCGAGCACGGTGCCGCCGTTGGCCGTCCACACCTCGCGCGGGAACCCGGCGGGCAGCGCGGTCGCGTCGATCTTGTCCGCCGGGACCTGGGTGCTGCCCTCGGGCACGGTCAGCCGGGGCTTGCCCGGCGGGTTGGGCTCGGGCGGCGCCGGCAGCACCGATTCACTCGGGGACGGCGACGGCGACGCCGGTGCGGGCACCGACACGCTGCCGGTCGATCCCGCGGGCCGGTTGGTGGGCATGTCCTGGCCGGCGCAGGCCGTCACCATCAGCAGGAGCGCGCCTGTCCCGACCACCTTCGCTGAGTACCTCATGCCCTCAAGACGGAACCGGGGCGGCGTGGGGTTGCACCGGCTCCGGCACCGGCCACCGGCCACCGGCCCCGGCCCCGGCCCCGGCCCCGGCCCCGGCCCCGGCCCCGGCCCCGGCCCCGAAGAATGGTCTGGGAGGTGGTCCCGGGCATCCCGGGGCCACCTCCCAGCGTCCGTGGCGGTCAGCCCTGGCGGAGGACGACCGTGCGCGTCCCGAGCGGCGCCGCGAGGGCGAGGGGGACCTTGATCTCCTTGATGTAGTCCGGGCACATCTGGCCCTTCGGGGCCGACGTCACGGCGACCAGCACGACCACCTGCTGCGCGGTCTGCTCGCCGACGTGCGCCGAGATGCGGCGGCAGCCGCCCTCCTCGGCCTGCAGGATCAGGGTCTGGCCGTCGAGGCTGCGGGTGAGGCTGCGCGGGTAGCCCTCGGGCAGCTGGCGGGCGTCGACCTGGGTCTCGGCGACGACGTCGTCACCCGGCGCGATGCCCTGCGTCGGCCGCCCGACCGTCTGGGACGGCGGCGGGCCGATCGTCGGAGGTCCGAGCGTGGGCGTCGCGGCCCCGGTCGCCGTCGCCGACGTCGAGAGCGACTCGGGCGCCGAGCCGGTACCCGCCGGGGCGCCGGCGCCGGAGTTCGCCGCGCAAGCCGTCGCCGTGAGCAGCAGCAGGCCCGCGCCCAGCAGTTTCACCGTGGTACGCATACCTGCCAGACGGAGCGGACCCGCGCCGGGTTGCATCGGCGCTCAGAGACGACCCGCGGCGACGAAGACGCACATCGCCAGCAGCACCACGTTGACCCCGACGTTGCGCCACTCTGCCGGCTTGTGCCGCACGATCGCCAGCCTGCCGTGCATCGCCATCGCCCCCACCATCACCACGGCCAGCCCGACGGCGGCCCAGCCGGTCAGGACCGGCGCGATGCCCAGCAGCAACGGCAGGATCAGGCCCACCGCGGCGAGGATTTCGCAGATCGCGGCGAAGCGGACCACAGGCAGCGGGTACGCCGCCGCTCCGGTCTGGCCGGTTTCGAGCATCCGCTGCTGCGACATCGTCGACTTGAGCACGCCCGACACGGCGAAGATCACGGCGAGCAGAATCTGTCCGGTCCAGAGTGCGGCGTTCATTTCGGTCCTCCCAGTTCGTTCGGTTGCGGGAGGAACGAGGGCGCCGCGCGAAACGTGACAGCGGCGGTCAGTCGGCGCGGCCCACGCGGGTCGTGAAGCTGAGCCGGTCCCCGCGGTACAGCGACCTCACCCGCTCGAACGGGACCCCGTCCGGCCCCCAGGAGATCCGGTGGGTCAGCAGCATCGGCAGCGCCGGGTTCGTCCCGATCAGCAGTGCCTCGCGCGGGGTGGACAGCACCGTCTCGACCCGTTCCTCCGCCCCGGCGGGCTCCACGCCGAGCTGCTCGCTCAACGGCTGCTCCGGGGTGAACACCTCGAGCAGGTCCGGACACCGCGACACCAGGAGATATGTCGACTCGAGCCCGACGCGCTCGTCGCCGGCCAGCAGGACCCGCTCGAGGTGGAACACCTCGGCCTCCGACGTCACCTGCAGGTCGGCCGCCAGCGCGCGGCCGGCCGGACGCCGCTCCAGGGTGATCGCGCTGCGGCCCGGCCGGATGCCCGGCCGCCGTCCCGCCGAGGCCAGCGGCTGGACGAGCTTCGGGCCGGCGATGTACGTGCCGCTCCCTTGGCGGCGGCTGAGCCTGCCCTCGAGCACCAGCTCGGCGACCGCCTGCCGTACCGTCGCCCTCGACACTTCGAACCGTTCGCACAATTCCCGTTCCGTGGGCAGCACCGCTCCTTCGCCGAGTTCCGCGATCACCGCCAGCAGTTCGACCTTGACCGCGTAGTAACGCGGGACACGGCCGTGTTCGGGAATCCCGTCGAGGACGGGACCGTCGGCGGACAGGCGGGAATGGCGCGAAGGGGCGGGCACGGAATCGACCCTATTCGGTTCCGCGTGCGCCGTGGTTCGCTGTGGCACGCAACACGGCCGACAGCTGGAGGATCACCCGGATGCCCCCGCCTTCCCTCACCCGCCGGCTCGGCCTCGCCGACGCCGTTTTCCTCGGCCTGGGCTCGATGATCGGGGCCGGCGTGTTCGCCGCGTTCGGCCCGGCGGCGCGCGCCGCGGGGGCCGGATTGCTCATCGCATTGGTCCTCGCGGCCGTCATCGCTTACTGCAATGCGACGTCGTCGGCGCGGCTCGCCGCGATTCACCCGGAATCCGGGGGCACCTACGTTTACGGCCGGGAAAGGCTCGGTGAATTCTGGGGATACCTCGCCGGCTGGGGATTCGTCACCGGGAAGACCGCCAGCTGCGCCGCGATGACGCTGACCGTCGTCGCCTACGCCGCGCCCGGGCTCGGGCAGCCGTGGCGGAGCCTCCTCGCCGTCGCGGTGGTCGCTACGCTCACCGCCGTCAACTACTTCGGCGTGCACCGGTCGGCGCTCGCCACCCGGGTGATCGTGTCGTGCACCCTGCTCGTGCTCACCGTCTCGGGAGTGGCGATGGCCGCCGGGCCGTCCGGCGGCGGCCCGCTCATCGCCTGGCCGGGGAGCGGGGGCGTGCTCGAAGCGGCCGGGCTGCTCTTCTTCGCCTTCGCCGGGTACGCGCGGCTCGCCACCCTCGGCGAGGAGGTCCGCGACCCGGCCCGCACCATCCCCCGCGCCATCCCGCTGGCCCTCGGCATCACCCTCGTGGTCTACGCCGCGCTGGCGGTGCTGCTGCTCGTCCGGCTCGGCCCGGCCGCGCTCGCCGCGAGCCCGGACCCGATCGCCGCGGCCGTCCCGGGGTGGCTCGCCCCGGTCGTCCGGGTGGGCGCGGCCGTCGCCGCCCTCGGTTCGCTGCTCGCGCTCATCCTCGGCGTCTCGCGCACGACGCTGGCGATGAGCCGCGACGGCCACCTCCCCCGTTTCCTCGCCGCCGTGCACCCGCGCTACCGGGTGCCGCACCGGGCGGAGCTCGCCGTCGGGCTCGTCGTCGCCGTGCTCGCCGCGACGATCGACCTGCGCGCCGCGATCGGCTTCTCGTCCTTCGCCGTCCTGACGTACTACGCGATCGCCAACGCCGCCGCCCTCACGCTGCGCGGGAAGACGCTGCCGGTCGCCGTCCTCGGCCTCGCCGGGTGCGTGGTGCTGGCCTTCAGCCTGCCGCTGCCGTCGGTGCTCGCGGGCTGCGTCGCGTTGGTGCTGGGCGTTTCGGCTTACGGCCTTCGTCGGATCCGCCGGTGAGAAATCACCCAACCGCCCGAAAGATCCGAAGAAAGTCGGTTGTCCCGGTCTTGACCACCTGGTGTAGTCATGGGGCCGCTCTCGAGCTCGGCTTCCACTGTGGACACTGGAAGGACTGATCCCCTTGGTTCCCAAGCGCTGGTTCACCCTGCTCAGAAACGCCACCACCGCACTGGCCGCGGTCGCCGCGGCCGCGGCGTTCGCCACCCCGGCGGTCGCCACCGCCGCCCAGCCGCCGTCCACCGACGTCGTCGGCGGCACCCGGGCCGCCCAGGGCGAATTCCCGTTCATGGTCCGGCTTTCCATGGGCTGCGGCGGGGCGCTGTACACGAACCAGATCGTCCTGACCGCCGCCCACTGCGTGAGCCGGACCGGGGCCAACACCTCGATCACGGCGACCGTCGGCGTGGTCGACCTCAACAGCACGAGCGCCAAGAAGATCAAGTCGACCTACGTCTACCGGTCCCCCACCTACGGCACCTCGACCGGCGGCGACTGGGCGCTGATCAAGCTCGCCAGCCCGGTCAGCGGCCTCACCACGCTGCCGATCGCGACGACCACGGCGTACAACTCCGGCACGTTCACCGTGGCGGGCTGGGGCGCGGCGACCGAGGGCGGTTCGCAGCAGCGGTACCTGCTCAAGGCGACCGTTCCGTTCGTCGCCGACTCGACCTGCGCCGCGCAGGGCGGCAGCTACCCCGACCTCATCCCCAGCGCCGAGATCTGCGCGGGCAACCTCGCCTCCGGCGGCGTCGACACCTGCCAGGGCGACTCCGGTGGCCCGATGTTCCGCCGGGACAACAACAATGCCTGGATCCAGGTCGGCATCGTCAGCTGGGGTGACGGCTGCGCCCGGGCGCACGCCCCCGGCGTCTACACCGAGGTGAGCACGTTCGCGTCGAAGATCGCCGCGGCGGCCGCCACGCTGTAACCGTTCACGCACGGAAAAGGGGCCCCGCCGCGGCGGGGCCCCTTTCGCTCGGTCAGCGGGTCTTGGCCCAGCGGGACAACGCTTCTTCGTAGCCGCTCACCCGTTCCGCGACGCCCGCGGCCACCGGACGGTCCAGGT